>CALFLU010000067.1 GCA_937880125.1 uncultured Eubacteriaceae bacterium | reverse complement strand
TTCCGATCTGATACGGAAGTATTCTCCAACACAGGCGGTCAAGCCTCGAAAGCCACACCCACGGCTTCGGTTGCAAAATTTGCGGCCAGCGGCAAAAGGACAAAGAAAAAAGATTTGGGCATGATGGCGATGTCTTACGGATATATCTATGTGGCGCAAGTGGCGCTGGGCGCGGACATGAATCAGTTTGTCAAAGCCGTCAGCGAAGCAGAAAGTTATGACGGTCCGTCGCTGATTATTGCCTATGCACCGTGTATTAACCATGGTATCAAAGCGGGTATGAGCAAAAACATTGAGCAGGAAAAGAAAGCTGTGGACAGCGGATATTGGCATTTGTATCGCCATAATCCGCAATTGGCCGCAGAAAACAAAAACCCCTTTATCTTAGACAGTAAAGAGCCCAAAGAAGATTTTATAGAATTCTTGCGCAGCGAAACGCGCTATACCGCACTGGAACAAGAATTTCCGCAGGAGGCAAAGGAATTATTTGCCAAAGCGGAAAAAGAATCAAAAGAGCGCTATGCCGGTTACAAAAAATTAGCAGACTAATCAAACAAAAAGCGCGGCAACCCTGCCGCGCTTTTTTTGTTTTTGCCTTGTGCCGCAAGGCCAACTGCCTTATAATGTCAATTACTGCACCACTGCGCAATCAATAGGGAGCAACTATGAACACACAGCAAAATCCCAAGTTATGGACAAAAAACTTTATACTTTTATCGATCACCAATCTCGTGATGTTTCTCGGCTTTCATATGCTCATGTCCACCTTTCCGTTTTTTGTCCGATATTTGGGCGGAGATGAGGTCATGGTAGGCCTGACGGCGGGGTTGTTTTCGGTATCCTCTTTGTTAATGCGCCCGGCGGTGGGTTGGTATTTGGACAATCAGAACAGGCGTCTTTTGTTGTGGATTGGCTTGGCGGGGTTGGCTGCGGTTACAATAATTTATTCAATTTTGACCGCCGTGATGCTTGCCTTGGTTTTTCGCTTAGTGCATGGCGTGTTTTGGGGGGCGACCAGCACCTCACTGAGCACCAATGTCAGTGATATTCTTCCGAGAACCCGGTTTAGTGAAGGCATGAGCTTCTTTGGCCTGACTGCGACAATATCTATGTCAATTGCACCTTTTATCGGACTGGTGGTCATGGAGCAGATGGGATTTACAAAGCTGTTTTATTTTTCCGCGGCTTTATCGGTAGCCTCATTGATTCTTGCAATGCGAATCGGCTTTATGAAAATTGAAAAAAAACGCGAAAAAGAACATTTTTCAAAGTCTTTGAAAAAACTCATCAGCAAAAGTGCGCTGCCTGCTTCGATTGTCATGTTCTTTTTTATGATACCTTACGGTGCGATTACCACTTTTATTGCGTTGTATTCGGTGGACTCTGCAGTAGGCTCGGGCGGATTGTTCTTTGTATTGTTGGCAATAAGCAATGGGCTGTCACGCTTGATGAGCGGGCGTGTCTGTGACCGAAAAGGTGAAGATATCATTGTCTATGTTGCCATTCCGGCCGTGATGCTGTCGTTGATTATGCTGGCGTTTTTTCTTACGCCTGCTACCTTTTATCTCTCGGCAATTTTCTATGGCATAGGCTTTGGCAGTATGGCGCCTGCCATGCAGGCAATGGCTATGCGCATATCAAGCCCCGAGCGTCGCGGTTCGGCTTCCAGCACGTATCTGTCAGCCTTTGATATGGGAATTGGCTTTGGTGGCATGATCAGCGGGGTTTTTGTAAAATATTTCGGCTACGGAAACATGTATGCTTTAATGGGATTGTGGCTGATTGCTTCTCTGGCTTGTTATGTGTTTTGGGCGAGAAAAAGCGCATCCGCTTTTCAGAATTGCAGAGATATTGTTCGTTAGAAAAAGCGCTTTTGCGGCGTTTGACAGAAGGGTATGAAACAGATTTTCATTTAAATATTCAGTGAGGAGAAACGATGGCAAATACGGCGGTTGTATGCATGGCAGATGAAGGCGGCAGAAAAATCGTGGATGCCTTGTTAAAAAAACATGGCCTGCAAGTGCTGCATTTTTTTGACACGGCAAGTCTGTTGCGCACCGTCAAAAGTCGTGATATTGAAATTGTCATTCTCGACGAAGAAGGAAACCACATGCAGTTTGCGGATTTGTTGGGCAGCATCGCCGGCAGTCAAGCCTCTGCGGAGGTGGTTGTGTTCTCTGAGCGCCACAGTGATTTGGGGGAATGGATTAAAAAAGAATTGATCTTCGGATATTTTTCTCTGCCCTGGGACAGATACGAAATAGAACAGTTGCTTTTGGGGGCTTTGGTAAACAGTCGCCGCATTCGAAAAATGCAGCGGGAGATGGAAGATTTAAAATATAAGCTGAAGAGGCGTACCTTGATTGAAAAAGCAAAAGAGATTGTGGCGCAGCAAAGGAATATATCCTTAGATAAAGCACATACGATTCTTACCCAGATGAGCATGCGCAAAAGTATTTCTTTAGAGACAATTGCAAAAAGCATCGTTGAAAATGACGAACAAAAACATCGATAGGAGAAAAAATGGCACAATTGTATTTTCGATATTCCAGCACCAATGCAGGAAAATCCATTGAAATTATCAAAATAGCGCACAACTATGAGGAACAGGGAAAAGAGGTGCTGATTTTTGTGCCGCGCGAGGAAGAACATACGCAAATCGGTAAGGTAAAGAGCAAAATCGGACTTACGAAAGAAGCGCTGACTTTTGACAGGGACACAAAAATCAGAGAAATTATTCAATCATATGAAAAAAAGTTATATTGTGTCCTCATTGATGAGGGACATTTTTTGACTCAAGCACAAGTGCTGGATTTAACACAAATTGTCGATTATATGGATATACCCGTGATTGTCTATGGGCTTAAAAATGATTTTCGTAATGAACTCTTTGAGGGCAGCAAAGCGCTTTTGTTGTATGCGGACAAAATCGAAGAAATAAAAACCATATGCTGGTTTTGCAATAAAAAGGCTACGATGGTGCTGCGCATCATTGACGGCAAAGCGGTGTATGTGGGAGAACAAATCTACACCGGCGGAGATGAAAACTATATTCCCGTATGCAGAAAGTGTTATGGCAATCCAAATTTGGAGAGAGACAAAGACGATGACCTATATTGATTTAGAGGCAAAAGGTATGAATTTGTATCATACCTTTTTAAACGGGCAATGCTTTCGCTGGCATGACATGAGAGAGGGAAAATTTGCGGGCGTTGTAGGTGAAAAAGTCTATGAAGCGCAAATGGTGGATGAAAATACACTGCGCCTGCATGGCGCTTCACAAAACGAACGTGATTTTTTTATACGCTATTTTGATCTAGAGCGAGATTATGTTGCCATAGAACATAACCTCAAAGAGATGGATGTTGTTTTGCACGAGGCGGTGGACTTTGGCAGGGGGATGCGCATTTTGAAGCAAGATCCCTGGGAAACATTGATCAGTTTTATTTTGTCTGTACAAAAAAACATTGCATCCACACAAAAAACCATTGAGTGCTTGTGCGAGCAATTCGGTAGGAAAATCGGGCATCATCACGATGCGTATACCTTTCCGACGGCAGCAGAGCTTGTCGCTGCAGATGAAGACCATATTCGGCAAACAAAATGCGGCTTTCGCGCCAAAGGGGTGGCAGATGCGGCGCGGCAAATTGATATGGGACATGTGGTGTTGGAAGATATTTTTGATATGTCCTATGAAAGAGGCAGTGAGGAATTGCAAAAAATTTACGGCGTAGGACAAAAGGTGGCAGATTGCATACTCCTTTTCGGATTCGGTAAAGTCTTGGCCTGCCCTGTGGATACTTGGATGAAAAAGGCGTTTGAAGTTTTGTATCATGTTCGATTCGAAGATATGACAGCATATAGTCGATTTGCGCAGGAAAGATGGGGTGCTTACAGCGGATATGCACAGCAGTATATTTTTTATTTTATGCGCGAAAACTACAACAAAATTAAAAAATAAGATAAACAGAGAAAAACAAAGAAAAATGAAGGAAAACTCATAAAAAGTTAAAATTTTATGAAAAATTGCTTAAAATAATGCGAAAAAGGCGAAAAATAAAAGTTGATAATAACCGGATGCTTGGATAAAATATTATTAGCACTCGATTATAAAGAGTGCTAATAAAATGTTTAATGTTATTTTCAATATTAGGAGGAAAGTGTTGTGAATCTTAAACCATTATCGGACAGAGTCATCTTGAAAGTCAAAGAAAAAGAAGAAACCACAAAGAGCGGTATCGTACTTCCCGATAGCGCAAAAGAAAAACCCCAGGAGGCGGTGGTTATTGCTGTTGGCAGCGGAGAAATTGTAGACGGCAAAAAAGTGCCCTTGGATGTATCGGTAGGCGACAGAGTCATCTATTCAAAATATTCGGGAATGGAAATTAAATTGGACGGCGAAGAATATCTGATTGTAAAACAAAATGATATCTTGGCAATTATTACAGAGTAGGTAAAGGAGAAAAAACGATGGCAAAAGATATTAAATTTTCTGAAGAAGCCAGAAAATCACTGGAGACAGGTGTCAATAAGCTTGCGGACACCGTGAAAATCACATTGGGACCACGAGGCAGAAACGTAGTTTTGGGCAGAAGCTTCGGCTCACCCATTATCACAAATGACGGTGTTACCATTGCAAAAGAAATTGAATTGGAAGACGCTTATGAAAACATGGGCGCACAACTCGTTAAAGAAGTTGCAACAAAAACAAACGACGTTGCAGGGGACGGAACCACAACAGCTACGTTGCTTGCACAATCCATTATTCGTGAAGGATTGAAAAATATTGCTGCGGGTGCAAACCCGATGGTTGTAAAAAAAGGAATTGAAAAAGCGGTAAATACCGTTGTGACATATTTGCAAAGTGTCAGCCAAAAGGTTGAAGACAAATTGTTCATCACACAGGTAGCTTCCATTTCCGCAGGTGATGAAGAAATCGGCAAATTGATTGCGGACGCCATGGAAAAAGTGGGCAATGACGGTGTTATCACCGTTGAAGAAGGAAAAACAGTAGGTATCGAGCTTGAATTTACCGAAGGAATGGAATTTGACAGAGGATACCTTTCGCCGTATATGGTAACCGATACCGATAAAATGGTAGCCGTATACGAAGATACATTTTTGTTGTTGACCGATAAAAAAATCTCCAATATCCAAGAAATTTTGCCGGTGTTGGAAGTGGTTATGCAAAACGGCGGAAAACTTTTAATTATTGCCGAAGATGTGGAAAATGAAGCATTGGCAACATTAATCCTCAACAAACTCAGAGGCGTATTTAACTGTGTAGCCGTCAAAGCACCGGGATTTGGCGATCGACGAAAAGAAATGCTCAAAGATATTGCAACACTGACAGGGGCAACGGTTATCAGCGAAGAGATGGGCTTGGAGTTGAAAAACACAGGACTGGCTGAATTGGGCAAAGCACGACAAATCAGAATCACGAAAGACAGCACCATCATCGTGGAAGGTGCAGGCGAAAAAGAGGCGGTTGAAGACCGTATCAAACAAATCAAAAACGAAATCGAAATCAGCACAAGCGATTATGACAAAGAAAAATTGCAGGAACGCTTGGCAAAATTGTCCGGTGGTGTTGCCGTAATCAATGTAGGTGCAGCAACAGAAACTGAACTCAAAGAAAAGAAATATAGAATCGAAGACGCACTCAATGCCACAAGAGCAGCTGTTGAAGAAGGCGTAATAGCCGGCGGCGGCAGCGCATATATCGGCGCTATTGACACATTGGAAGAGTTGCTTGACACGTTGGAAGGCGACGAAAAAACAGGTGCTTCAATCATCAGACGCGCGATTGAAGAGCCCTTGCGCCAGATTGCAATCAATGCAGGCATCGAAGGATCTGTCGTCATTGAAAAATTGAAAAATGAACAAAAGGGCAAAGGTTTTGATGCCAACACATTTACCTATGTAGACATGTTTGACTCCGGCATCATTGACCCAACCAAAGTAACACGAAGCGCACTGCAAAACGCGGCGAGTGCAGCGGCAATGCTTCTTACAACGGAAGCAGCCGTAGCAGACATCAAAGAAGAAACACCGGCAATGCCTCCCATGGGCGGCGGCGGAATGCCGATGATGTAAGCAGTCGACAATAAAAAAACCCGATAGATATCGGGTTTTTTTATTGTTTCATTATCGACTTGGCGCTTAATTATAAATTTTGACTTCTTCCCAGCCTTGACCATAATTCACTTTCATTTTTCCGTCCCCGCTTATGCCCAAATCGAATTTAACTTCAAGGGGTGTTTCCGTGCCTTCGTCATCAAAGTACCATGTTGCTGTGGCAGTACTGTTGTCGGGCGCAATGTTGTTGAGTACGAGCTGACCGCCATAGCCTTCGCTTTCTTTATAGCCGACAAACATCAGGTATTTGTTGTCTTCTTCTTTGATAACCAACACTTGTTGGGGATCGCTGATAAATTCCCAGGTATATTTGATTTGATTGATAAAAGTAACCGGGTTGCTTTTGTCTTCGACGAGAATGCTGATTTCCTTGGTGGCTTTGTTGCCGGATTTATCGGTAACCGATAGAGTCACGGGGTAGGTGCCGACAGTTGCGGTATTGGGGCTGCCTTCCATGATAATGGCGGAAGGATCAATGGTGCCGTCCAAGTTATCGGTAATGGTTACCTGATCCATCAAACTCAGCGGCTGGTCCTTTAGCACGGCAATGGTATCTTGCACGTTGATTTGAGGCGGAGTGGTATCTTGCACAGTAAAAAGAAACTCAAAGTCTTTTTCGTTTTGGTTCTTTTTCGGCGAGATGGTGTAGACGACTTTATATTCGCCCAACTGTTTTAAATTCACATCGTTGGACTTGACGGTAATATCATAGTTTTCACGATCTTTGACCTCGATAAGGGTCAGCATGTCCACATCGGTGCCTGCCTCAATGGTTTTGGTGGTTTGCGTCACGCTGATTTTTGAATGGAAGAAAAGGAAATAGACCAGTGCGGTAATGAGCAGTGTTGCTGCAATAACAGAAACAATAATGATGGTTTTACGCGAACCGCCATTCTTTTTTTCGGGAATCTCTTGCGGCCCACGGCCTATGGGAGGCGGTGGCGGCGAAGAGGGAGGCGGCGAAAATTGCGCCGGCTGCGGTTGAAGCGGTTGAGAGGGATTTTCATAATGCAATACGTTGTTGATGGCATCGGCTTCGGCATTGGCCGCGCCGCTTCGCTGAAGGGTTTTATCGGCAGCCAAAACGGCGGCAAAAGGATCCTCCGGTGGCGAAACAGGCGGAGTGTTTTGAGGGGACGCGGGGGCCATGGTCGGTTGCGCAACCTGCGGTGTGGCAGGGGGCACAGAGGCGGCAGCGGCTGCAGGGGCAGCGTTGTTGCTGACGACTTCTTCTGCCGTAGCGGGATTAAATATGGGCGGAAAAGCCGTTTGACCAGACTCTACAGGTGCAGCAGCAGGTTGTTCGGGAGGCGTTGCCTGCATATCGGCAGGCATTTGTGAGCCGAAGACAACGGTTTGTGCAAGGGAGGCGTCTGCGGCGTTTTGTGCGCCTGAAACAGAGGCATTCTTTTGCACGTCGGCTGCAGAGGGCTCAACCACAGACTTCCCGCAATGCGGGCAATACTTCATTGAGGGTTCAATATCTCTCTGACAAAACAAACATTTCATAGGATACACCTTACCATTATATTAATATGCTTTTCTATATTATAGTATAAAATTCAGCTTTTTGAAACTGTTTAAAAAATGTTGCGAAAATGTCGTGGAATAGGACTTGGCAGGTTTTTATGGACTCCAAATCTTTTTGTTGATAGGGCATCCATATTGTAAAAGTAGTCCGGAAA
>CALFLU010000066.1 GCA_937880125.1 uncultured Eubacteriaceae bacterium | reverse complement strand
GGCATTTGCCGCCTCGTCAATACACCTGCCATAATCAAAGTGCGTTTGGCGTGAAAAACCCGATACGGACAATATCACCGCCCGGGTATCATGAATATATTGATCAATAAAATACAGCGGCACCGTCACGCCATGGTCCAGCCTTCGTTGCCCGGCGCCCAACGTGCCCGCATCAATTCTTTTTTCTTGGGCAAGCAACGACATTTTCTCAATAAACTCTTCGTCAAACTCCGCCTGCAGCCTCACTTCTTTGGCGCCGAAATCGGTGAAATCGCCATAGGCGCCGCCCCCGGAGGCAATATGAAAATAATCTCCGTATGCCGTGGCATGCGGAGAAATAAAAACGATGGTCGAGGGCTTTTGCGCGGCAATTTTTTGAGCAATAGTGTGGTAAGCGTCCACAGTCTTTTGTATCTTCTTCTCTTCGCCTCTGCCCACAGCGGGCACAATCAGCGGCGGATGCGGCACAACATAAGCTGCAAGAATAGCCATTTTCTTCCCTCCTCAAATAAATGCTTTTGTTATTATAAAACTATTTCAGGTGGTTGCCGCCACCCTTAACGCGAATGCGATTAATGGCGCGGTGCAGTGCCACCTCCAGTTTTGCATGTTCACTGTCGTCGGGGCGAATTTGCTGCAACATGCTTTCCGCACGCATTTTGGCACGTTCCGCCCTGGCCAAATCAATTTCTTCGGGCCACTCCGCCGCATCGGTAAAAATCATAATGCTGTCTTCCACGACAATGTAGCCTTCCGATATGGCGGCATATTTCATATTTTTTCGGTCTGCACCCTCTTCTTGTATGCGCAACTGCCCGGGCTGAAGCAACTTCACAGCCCAGGTGTGATCTGCCATGTAGCCCTCTTCACCGCTGTCGGTTTTTACAATCACCAGCTCCGCTTGCCCCGAATAAAACAATCTCTCAGGGGTTATGACTTCGAGGCGAAAGGACTTGCTCATGACTTTTTCGCCCTTTCCACCACTTCGTCAATGGTGCCCGCATACAAAAACAAGGCTTCGGGAATGTTGTCGTGCTGCCCCTCCAAAATTTCTTTAAAACCTCTGATGGTCTCGTTTAACGGAATATATTTTCCGGCAACGCCGGTAAACTGCTCGGCAACCTGAAAGGGCTGTGAAAGGAATCGTTGAATTTTTCTTGCCCTGGCCACCAACAATTTGTCGTCATCGCTCAACTCGTCCATACCCAGTATTGCAATAATGTCTTGCAAGTCTTTATAGCGCTGCAACACTTCTTGCACGCCCCGTGCCGTGTTGTAATGATCTTCGCCCACAATCAACGGATCCAAAATGCGCGAAGAGGACTCCAGCGGATCCACCGCAGGATAAATGCCCAACTCGGTAATGGCACGCGACAACACCGTTGTGGCGTCCAAATGCGCAAAGGTCGTAGCCGGCGCCGGGTCGGTCAAGTCGTCCGCAGGCACATAAATGGCCTGTACCGACGTGATGGAACCCTTCTTTGTCGAAGTGATACGCTCCTGCAGCGCGCCCATTTCCGTGGCAAGGGTGGGCTGATAGCCCACAGCGCTGGGAATGCGTCCCAATAGTGCCGAAACTTCTGAGCCCGCCTGGGAAAAGCGAAAGATGTTGTCAATAAAGAGCAGCACGTCTTGGCCTTCTACATCTCTGAAATACTCCGCCATGGTCAACCCCGTCAGCGCCACGCGCATTCTGGCACCGGGCGGCTCGTTCATCTGCCCGAAAACCATCGCCGTTTTTTCGATAACGCCGGATTCAATCATCTCATGATACAAGTCATTGCCTTCACGGGTGCGCTCGCCTACACCGGTAAACACCGAAATGCCGCCGTGCTCCTTGGCAATATTGTGAATCAATTCTTGAATCAAAACGGTTTTGCCCACGCCCGCACCGCCAAACAGACCGATTTTTCCGCCCTTGGCATAGGGGGCAATTAAGTCTACGACTTTGATCCCCGTTTCAAAGATTTGCGACGTGGTGTCTTGCTCCTCAAAGGACGGCGCCGCCCTGTGAATGGGCATTTTTTCTTCGGTGATGCAAGGTCCTTTTTCATCAATCGTCTCGCCGATAACATTAAATACTCTGCCCAAAACTTCTTTGCCCACCGGCACCTCAATGGGTTTGCCGCTGTCTGATGCCGCCATGCCGCGTTGCATGCCCTCTGTGGAAGAGAGTGCAATGCAGCGGGCAACATCATCACCCACATGCTGCGCCACTTCGGCAATGACGTCTTTGTCGCCGAATTTTATCTCCACCGCGTTGTGCAAGTTTGGCATTTGGTCGGGCTCAAACTTAATGTCAATAACGGGTCCAATCACTTGATGAATTGCTCCTGTATGTTCTGCCAACGTGTCTACCTCCTGCTGGGTTCGCCTCATATGCATCTATTTCAATGCTTCCGAGCCGCGCACCACTTCTGAAATTTCGTTTGTTATCGCTGCCTGACGCGCCTGGTTAAAACTCAGATTCAACTGTGCTATCATGTCCTTTGCACTCTCCGAGGCATTTTCCATGGCCATTCTGCGCGCCGCATGCTCACTGGTCGCCGATTCAATCATCGCGCCATAAATCATCACTTCCACGTATTTGGGGATCAAATAATTGAGCACCTCTTCCATGGAAGGTTCATATTCTATATATTTGCGTTCTGTTTTTGTCTCCGACTCCGCCTGCGCATAGACAAAGGGCAGCAGTGTTTTAACCGATACCTCTTGTCGAAACGAGTCCACATAGCGGTTGTATATCAAAACGATTTTATCGATTTTGTCCTCGCGATACATGTCCACAATCGGCTTGCTGCCTGCCTGGGTCCCTACAAAGGAAATGTCCTCGGGCGGAGACAAATATTCGCTTTCTATGTCATATCCCCGCTTCGAAAAAAATTCCTTTCCCTTGAGCCCAATGGTTACTAAAACGGGATCCTCTCTGTCTTCTTCGTGCGCTTCTTTTTGCATTTCATACAGTGCACGCCGAATAACCGAAGAGTTGAACCCGCCACACAAACCGCGGTTGCCGGTGATGATAATATAGCAAGTTCTGTTGACATGTGCCTTTACTTTTGTGTATTCATCGGGAATGTCCGACGCTTTTTTAAACACATCTTCAATGGACTGCTGAATCAAATAAAGATATTTGTCCACCTTTTCATACGTCGCCTTTGCTCTGCGCAATTTGGCAGACGAAACCAGCTTCATCGCATTGGTAATATGCGCTGTGCTGTCAATACTCTTTATTCTTCTTTTGATGTCTCTCAAATTGCCGGCTGCCATTTTTTAATACCTTTATCGTTATTGTTTTTGTCGCCTTTGCTTGTATGCCAAAATCGTCTTTTTGATCTGTTCTTCCAATTCGGCATCAATCATGCCCTTTTCTTTGATTTCTTTGCCGATTTCGGGATGATACGTGTCCATAAATTCAAACAGCCCTGTCTCAAATTCTTTTATGTCTTCCACGGCAATATCGCTTAAATAATTATTGACCGCCGCATAAATAATCAAAATCTGATGTTCTACTTTTAACGGATTATATTGCTTTTGCTTCAATATCTCCATAAGCCGCTCGCCATGATCAAGTCGCTGTTTCGTTTCTTTATCAATATCAGAGCCAAATTGCGAAAAGCTCTGTAATTCTCTATATTGGGCAAGTTCCAGTTTGATTTTGCCGGATACTTGCTTCATCGCCTTAATTTGCGCGTTTCCCCCTACCCTTGAGACCGATATACCCGAGTTCACCGCAGGTCTGTGGCCGGTATGAAACAACTCCGTCTCCAAAAAGATCTGACCGTCGGTAATCGAAATGACGTTGGTGGGAATATAGGCTGCCACGTCCCCCGCCTGAGTTTCGACAATGGGCAGAGCCGTCATAGACCCGCCGCCCATTTCGTCGCTCAGCTTTGCCGCGCGCTCCAGCAGTCTGCTGTGCAAATAAAACACGTCTCCGGGATATGCCTCCCTGCCCGGCGGCCTGCGAAGAAGCAGCGACATCGTGCGATAGGCCACGGCGTGCTTGGATAAATCGTCATAAATAATCAGTACGTCTTTTCCCTGATACATAAATTCTTCGCCGATTGCACAACCGGCATAGGGTGCAATATATTGCAGCGGCGCCATGTCGCTGGCCGTGGCCGATACCACAATGGTGTATTTCATCGCCCCTTTATTTTCCAACGTCTGCACCAGCTGCGCCACGGTGGATTTTTTTTGACCGATGGCAACATAAATGCAAATGACGTTTTCCGCCTTTTGATTGATGATGGTGTCCACGGCAATGGCTGTCTTGCCCACTTGCCTGTCGCCGATAATCAGCTCGCGCTGCCCCTTGCCGATGGGTATCACCGAGTCAATGGCCTTGATGCCTGTTTGCAGTGGCTGGTGCACCGATTTTCTTTGCAAAATCCCCGGTGCTTCGCTTTCCACAGGCCGTGACTTGCTCGTGGCAATGGGCCCTTTTCCGTCAATAGGTTGGCCCAGTGCGTTGACAACGCGCCCTATCAAGGCTTCGCCCACAGGTACTTCTACCACCCTGCCGGTCAAATGGACAATGTCGCCCTCTTTGATGTTTGTGTCCGAGCCCAGTATCACCGCCGCTATATTGTCTTCTTCCAAGTTCAGCGCCATGCCGTAAACATCGTCGGAAAAACGCAGCAATTCGCCTGCCATGCACCTGCTCAGCCCATAGACACGGGCAATGCCGTCACCGATTTGCAACACGGTGCCGTATTCTTCAATTTCCAGTTCGCTTTTATAATTTTTGATTCGCTCTCTTATCACCGCACTGATTTCTTCGGGTCTTAATTCCATTTGCTTACCTCAAAACAATCCTTTGGTTTACAACGCTGTCATTGTCTGCCGCTTTTGATGTCTCTTTTCAATTCTTCCAATTTCTTTTTTAAAGAAGCGTCCAAGACTTTGCCTTCAATTTGAACTTTTATGCCTCCGAGCAGCGACAAATCCCGCTCGTTTGTCAACACCACCTGCTTGCGCAGCAGCGTTGACAAATCCGCTTCCAGTTTTTTGTGTTGCGCACTATCCAGCGGCTCCACCGAATACACAACGCCCGCACACACCTCGCTGTGCGCACGCTGCAAACTCCGATAATGTCGAACAATTTTTTCGAAATGTCCGATTCTTCCTTTGTCAATCAAAATAAATAAAAAATTCAATGTCTCTTTGCTGAGTTTGCCCGCAAACACTTCTTGCAACACTTCTTTTTTCTCTTCGCCGTCAATGGAAGGCATTGTCACAAATTTAAAAAAGTCGTCATTGCCCTTCAATAATTCCAATACAAAGTTGGTTTCCTGTTGTATTTTTTCCAGTTGATTTGTGTCAACGGCCGCATCAAACAAAGCTTGACCATAGGTCATCTCCACACTCAGTTCTGCCATTTTGTTTTGCCCATTTCATCAATGACATTGTTGATAATGACTTGATGCTCTTGATGATTGATCTGCTTTTCCAAAATTTTCT
>CALFLU010000065.1 GCA_937880125.1 uncultured Eubacteriaceae bacterium | reverse complement strand
ATTCCCGTCATCATCGTACTCAACAAAATGGACAGAGAAAACGTAAATTTTCAAAAGGCCTTGGAGCAAACCGAAGCCTTTATGGGCAGCAAGGTCGTACCCTTTCAATTTCCGGTGGGAGAAGGTTTGGATTTTAAAGGGATGAAGGGGATTGTCAATGAAAAAGAATATGAATACGCAGGCGGCAAACGAAGCGAAAAAGCGGCTTCTGCTGCAGAGTATCAGCAATATAGAGACAAACTCATTGAATATGCCGCTGAATCCAGCGAAGAAATGATGGAAAAATATTTTGAAGGCGAAGAACTCAGCGCCGAAGAAATATCCGCCGGTCTTAAGGTAACTTTTGCCGAAGGCAATATTGTTCCGGTGCTCATTGCTTCCGCAACAAAAAATATCGGTATCGACCTAATTTTAGAATTCATCGTGCGCTATTGCCCCTCGCCGTTGGAAGCGAACAAAATGAAAACCACCGACGGCACCGAAGTGGCCTATGACAGCGAACAGCCGTTTTCGGCACAGATATTTAAAACGATTGCGGACCCCTATGTGGGCAAACTTTCGCTGTTTAAGGTGATTACAGGCAAACTCAGCGGTACGGTGGAGCTGCTCAACAGCACCCAGGACAAAAAAGAAAAAGTTAACCATATCTACACCATGTTCGGCAAAAAACAGCTGGATTTGGACGAAATTGTTGCCGGAGACATCGGTGCCTTTGCCAAATTGGCCGACAGCATCACCGGTGATACGCTCTGTGACGGGCGTCAAAAGGTGGAGTATGAAAACATCAACTTCCCCAAACCCGTCATATCCATGGCGGTAAGCCCCGAATCCAAGGGGGATGAAGACAAACTGGGAACGGGCCTGCAAAGATTAAGAGAAGAAGATCCCACCATTACCGTTGAGCGCAACGCAGAGACCAAACAAACGTTGATTAACGGTCTGGGCGAAGTGCACATTGACGTGGTGAGCTGCAAGCTCAAAAGCAAATTCGGCGTTGACGTCGAACTCAAAGAACCGACGATACCTTTCCGTGAAACAGTGAAGAAAAAAGCCACCGCCGAAGGTAAACACAAGAAGCAATCGGGCGGACGCGGACAGTTTGGCGTGGTATTTGTAGACTTTGAACCCACCCATGATTTGGATATGGACATGGAATTTGTGGACAAAGTCGTCGGCGGCGCGGTGCCGAGAAACTTTATTCCCGCGGTGGAAAAAGGGCTCAGAGACTGCGTGCTGGAAGGCGTGCTGGCAGGATACCCTGTTGTGGGTCTGCGCTGCACACTCTTTGACGGCAAATTCCACCCCGTTGACTCTGATGAAATGTCTTTTAAAATGGCGGCGAGCCTGGCATACAGAGAGGGCATGCCCAAGGCGAATCCCGTGTTGTTGGAACCGATTTATGAAATTAAAATTGTGGTTCCCGAAGAATACATGGGCGACATTATGGGGGATTTAAACAAAAAACGCGGCAGAATCATGGGCATGGAACCCATGGATGGCGGCAAGCAGACCATCAATGCCGAAGCGCCGCTCAAAGAAATGTTTCGCTATGCCACAGAGCTGCGATCCATGACACAGGCAAGGGGAGAATTTAGCATGCAATTTGTTCGTTATGAAGAAATGCCTGCGATGATCGCCGAAAAAATTATTGCCGAAGCCAAAGCCAAAAAAGAAGGCTAAGCAAAAAAACAGAAGAAAAATTTTGCCATTGATTGAGATGGCGGGCCGGTGGGGCAACATGCCTTGCCGGCTGTTTTTTATCAATGGTAAAAAGAAGTGAAATCGAGCAGGGGGTTCAAGATGTTTTTTAGGAAAAAAAAAAGGAAAAAGAGGAAAATAACCCAAAGCAGACGTTTAAGATTTTCACTGCTGAGGACTATGACAACATAGCGCAAGATGCCGTGGAATACGCCAAAGCATTCGACAAAAATTTTGACTATAGCGATGACAGCATTGATGCAATGCAAGAGATAATGGAATCTGCTCGCCTGCATGCGCGCCACATAAAAACTTCGGAAAGGTCTTTATGGAATATGTCCACGGCTTTTGGCATCTATTTGGGACAGACGATTTTAAAAAACCATCTCGCTGCAAAAGGATATGCTTGGAGACAAGGCGAAAACGGCATTCCCGTCGTTGAAAACGACAAGGGAACCAACCTGTCTCCGATTACAAAAATCTTTAAACATTTGACGCAAGATTATGAAGAAGATATCAGAGGGTTTTACAATACAAGTATTTTACTGGATTTAATAGCGCAGGCACTATCGGAAGAATAGAATGAAAAACTCTGCACAGCAGATTGAGCACGTAAACAAAAACACCCCGTAAAAGGGGTGTTTTGTTATGTTGAACTTATTTTTCGTGTCACAGTTTTGCATGAGCAAAATTATTTGATTAAACCTGCTGATTTCAAGAATGCCGTGGCAACTTCGCGGGGATTTTTCTTCTCCACGTCTACCTGATAGTTTAATTCTCTCATTTGCTCGTCGGTGATGGCGTTGGCAAGTTTATCCAACTCTTTAACGACATCGGGATGCTGTTTTGCAGTATCTTGGCGAATGACAGGAACGGCATGATAGGGCGGGAAAAAGTTTAAGTCGTCTTCAAGCACCACGAGGTTATATTGCAGCAGCATGCCGTCGGTGGAAAAAGCTTCCGTGACCTGGGTTTCATTTTTTTGGATGGCTTCATAGCGCAGCACGCTTTCTACAGCCAATTCTTCTTTAAAGGTCATATTGTATGTCTTTTTCAGATTGGGAATGCCGTCGTTGCGGTTTAGAATCTCAAAGCCGCCGCCAAACACCATATCCGAAGAGACCTTCGCCAGATCGGAATAAGTTTTCAGATTATATTGCTCTGCCGTTTCGGGACGAACAGCCAGGCAATAGGTGTTGTTGTAACCAAGGGATTTGAGCACATCGAGCTGATATTTTTCGGACATCTCTTTTACGGAAATGTCATAGACTTCATCGGCAGTTTTGATGTCGGAATAGCTGAGGTAGTTGCCGTAGATGGTGCCCGTATAGTCGATGCATACATCCACATCACCGCTTTGCAGCGCGGCAAACAAGACGTTGGATGCCATTTCGTGTTTATATTCCACGGTGAGATCGGTGTTTTCTTCAAGCATAACGGACAGCATGTTGCCTAAAATATCTTGTTCGGTGTAGTCTTTGGCGCCGACAACGATGGTTTTGTCGCCGCTGCCGCCTGCACAGCCCGAAAGCAGCATAGCCGCCAAAAGCATAATGGTAAGTACGGTTATGATGGTTTTCTTCATAAAAAGCCTCCTAAAATTAAATTTATTTGTCGAGTTTAAAGCATTTGGGTGTGACGATTTTTTCGATAAATCCGCCGAGCCAGTCAACGGCTAAGGCGAGAATACAGGCAGGGATGGCACCGGACAAAATTAAGTTTGTGTTAACGGTTCGTATGCCTGCATAGATTAAGTATCCCAATCCGCCTGCGCCGATAAAGGCGGCAATGGTCACAAGACCCACCGAGGTGACGGCGGATATGCGAATGCCGGCCATGATAACGGGAAGCGCCAAGGGTAGGCGCACCTTGAGAAGTATTTGAAAGCGCGTCATGCCAATGCCTTTGGCCGCCTCAAGGGTTTCGCTGCTGATACTTGCCAGGCCTGTTGCCGTGTTTTTGATAATCGGCAGCAGGGAGTATAAGACGACCATGAAAATAGCCGGCTTTTCTCCGATGCCCAAAAATGGAACCAAAAATCCCAAAATGGCAATACTCGGAATGGCCTGTATGAGGTTGGCAAATCCCAAAACGGGGCGTTTGAAAGGCTTGACATAGCTGATTAAGATACCCACGGAAACGCCCACCAGCAATGCAATGGCAATGGCAAAGAGCGTGATTTGGATATGTTGGAGTCCTCGAAATAAAATATCCTGGTAGTGCTGAGCCATATAGGCAAATATATTCATTGCGTCTCCTCCGTTTCGTTGTTGGAATATTGTTGACTGAGGGTGGTAAGCAGGCTGCTTTTTGTGATTAAACCGAGCAGTCGACCCTCATTGTCCACAACGGGGATAGAGGAACTGTTGCCTTCGTTCATCAGTTCGAGAATTTCGACAATGTTCATATCCGGAGGAATGGTGGGACAATGTGTTTGCATGACTTCTCCCACGGGTTTGTGGGTATCTTTGACGGTTTGCAACTCTTTTGCAAACACAACACCCAACAGCTTGTTTTGTCTGTCGACAATCATTAAACTGTCCACTTGGCTCATTCGCATTTTTTCGATGCAGCGAATGGTTGTGGCTTGCGCATAGGAGCTGATGGGATCTGTAATCATGATATCTTGCGCGCGGATAAATTCCGGCGACGACCAAATGCGGTTGCGGCCGATAAAGCCTGCCACATAGTCGTTGGCGGGATTTTTCATAAGCTCTTCCACGGTGTCATATTGAACGATGTTGCCCTCATGGAGCAGACAGATTTTGTCTGCGATTTTAATGGCTTCGTTCATATCATGGGTAACAAACACGATGGTTTTTTGTACTTTGGACTGTAGGTCCGCCAGTTCGTCTTGCAACTGAGAGCGCGTCAGCGGGTCCAGCGCCGAAAAGGGCTCGTCCATCAAAATAATATCGGGATCACAAGCAAAGGCACGGGCTACACCGATACGCTGTTGTTGACCGCCCGACAACTGAAAGGGGTAGCGGTCAAGAAACTGATCGGGATCGAGCCCCACCATTTCCATGAGCTGAATGCTTTTTTCAGCGATTTTCTTTTTATCGGTTTTTTGAAGTTTAGGAATGATCTCGATATTTTGACGCACAGTCATGTGAGGAAACAACCCTGTTTGCTGAATGACATAACCGATATTTCGACGCAAATCCACCTCGTTTTGAGTGTAGATGCTTTGGCCGTTGATAAGAATGTCCCCTGTTGTGGGCTTGATAAGACGGTTGATCATTTTCAACAAAGTGGTTTTTCCGCAGCCGCTGGGGCCGATTAAGACAACCAATTCACCTTCTTCGACAGTGAATGAGATGTTTGAGACTACGACATGTTCATCGTACTGTTTCGATATGTTTTGAAATTCCAGCACGTTAATCCTCCTCCCTAGAGTAACAACTCTTTTATTGGATTAAAGTTGCCGCTTTTGTAGTATAACATATCGAAAAAAAGCTGTCAAGAAAATGGGAAAAGAAGGAAAAGCATTACTCGAAAAGCAGTTTCATCGCTGCCGTATAAGACGCAGCGTCACCGACGATATAGATGGAGTCGCCTTGACAAATGGTGGCATAGGGGCCCGGAGAGAGGGTTAATTCTTCACCGTGACGCACGGCAATGATGGTGGCGCCCGTCAGGTGCCAAAATTGCAGCTCGTCTGCGGTTTTGCCCAGCACGGTGCACTGAGGTGTGATTTTGATTTCAAAGGGATTTAAGGGTGTGCTGATTTGGTTTTGTTGGGTTTGGGTCACGGCAAATTGCACTTTATCCAAAATATCGCGAATTTGACGCCCGTGTTCTTCCGCCCAGTCGTCCAGCTCTTTTTTGAGGGTGGCGAGGGTGTTGATGCCTTCGTTTTGTTTGAGAAATTGTTCCACTTTTTCCGTGGAGACAACCTCAACGCCGCTGCCTTTTTCGGTTTGCAAAATGCCCACGTCTTTGAGTAAAAATACGGCTTTGCGTATGGTTTCGGGAGAAACCCGATAGTGAGAGGCCAAAACCGAGCGTCCAAAGAGCTTGTCTCCTTGCACATATTTGCCGGCGGCAATGTTTTTGGCAATATCAATGGCGATTTGTCGATAGAGCGCCATGGTAACTTTTTTTGCTTTCATGGAAGTCCTCATCTGTTTATTTAAAAGTAGGGTTGCATTTTATTGCGTTTGGTATATAAAACCCTTGTGGGCAAAGACTATGCCTGTTCCAAATAGGCGAGAATTTGTCGGACGATGTCGTCGATGTACTGGTTGAGGGGCTTATTTTGAATGCCCGCAATGGAAACGTTGCACTTGGAGATGGGCACGAGCCATTTGGGTGCGGGGCTGGACGAGACGGCATCGGCAATTTTCGAAGACACTTCTCCGAACATGGCGTTGGACAAAATGATGCCGATGGGGCCCACAATCATATCACAATGCAGACAATTATATAAAATGGCGTTTTCGCCCGTTGCCGCGTGATCGGCGCCTGCTTTGATCATGGCTGATGTTGCCAGGGAATTGGTGCCTGCGGCAATGATGGTAATATCACCATTCAACGCTTTGATTTGTTCGATGATGTTTTTTCCGATGCCTCCGCCTTGGCCGTCAATTACAAGCAATATCATGATTTTCACCTCCAATGGATTGTGTGAAGATATGATACAACAAACCGAAAAAACCTGCAAGGAGAATATAATGGTTGTTTTTCAATCCGAAATAGGTATATAATAATGCATATTGCGTAAGAGGAAGAGGAAGATGGAAAAACAAAAAAAGGACAAGAGCATCCGCTGGAAGATAATGCTGGACGGAGACGAATACGAAATAAAATTGGATATGAGCCCTTTTACGGGCAAACATAAAATTTATGTGGACAACGAGCCCGTGCCCTTTGAGACACCTGCGCTCATCAGCCTCATTGCGGGATTTGACCAATATATCAAAATAGGGGACAATGACATCTTTGTCACTTGCAGAAACGGCAAACTGGACCTTTCGATTAACGGTGTGATGCGTTCTTCGAAAAAAGAATTTGTGCCCATGCCCAAATTTGAGAAATGGATATGGATTTTGTGTTTGTTGCTGGTGCCGCTGCCCTTGGTGAAAAGAGACTTGCTCTCGGCGATGTTTGCCTTGTTGGGCATCATCTTTTGCGTTTATTTTGCCATGAAGCCGGGTAACGAAAAAAACAGAATCAAAATGGCCACTGCAGCCGTGGCGCTGCCCTGGACGGCGTTGGTGATTTTTCCGTTCTTTGTAAAATTTTTCGAAAAACTGTTTTCGGGAATCTAAAAACGAATCCTTGAAGAATAAAAAACAGGAGGGCAGCTGCCTTCCTGTTTTTGTTTTCATGGGTGCTATCGTTCAAAAATCATCGCATAAGCGCGGGTGGGTGAGCCGCCTACGCCTTGCAACTTGAGCGGAACGGCACTGAGCCAGCAAGTTTCATAAGTCAAGAGCTCCTCAGGGAAAAACAGCTCTTCCAATGCCCATATGTCATGGGAAAGCAGCACTTCGTGCGAAGGACGACCGGTGCCTTCGTACCAGCCTCCGACGCTCATGCCGTCGGTACCGACGCCTTTGACTTGTTTTTGTACAAAAAATTCAGCGGCTTCCTTGGTGACATAGGGCCAATCTTTGTAATAGGCTTCGGAAAACCCTCTTTTTCTATCCCAACCCGTATAGAGCAGCACGATACAATCGGGTTTGATTTTGTCTTCAAAAGGCTTTAGGTGCGTCAAGTCAATGCCTTGCTTGGGTTGGATTTGGTTGGAGAGATTCATAATTACAGCCTCGCCCATAAAATCCTCAAGCGGCATTTGATCAATGGTCTTGCCGTCGGCGAAAAAATGATAGGGAGCATCCAGATGCGTGCCCGTGTGTACGTTCATATCTACCCTCTCTGCTGTAAAACCGTCAAAGCCCACCAAGGCTTCGTTTTTGATTTCAGGATAAGCAAAAGTAGGCCAGGCCGGGCAATTGTGGTAAGTGGGCTGTGACATGTCAAAAATTTGAAATGACTTCATCTCGTTCCTCCTTCATTTGGTGTTATTTTCTTTAAGTTTAGTCTATCAGGGAAAGAGAGTATTATCAAAATTAAGGCATTTCATTTCGCAAAAGAAAAAAACACACCGTGGGGTGTGTTTGTGTGCATGGCTCCTCAGGTTGGATTCGAACCAACAACCCCCCGGTTAACAGCCGGGTGCTCTACCGATTATTTATTGAAGGGGAAAAATATTGTTTTACTGTTTGAGAAAA
>CALFLU010000064.1 GCA_937880125.1 uncultured Eubacteriaceae bacterium | reverse complement strand
CCTGCTGCCATCCATATTAATGGGGTTGCCCACCACCAATTCGCTCACGTCGTAGTCGCAAATAATTTCTAAAATTGCCGCCAAATCCGCCTGTTCTCCCTTGCGCTCAATTACGCAATGGGGCTGGCTGGTCAATCGTGCCAAATCGCTCAAAGCTACGCCGATTCGCTTATCCCCCACATCCAGTGCCATGACTCTCATAAAAAAATTTTTCTTTGCCTTCCCACTTAAAATTTACAACAATAAAGAACGATATCAGGTATTTTCCCCTCATATGTTCATTTTATTTTTACAGCAACGATTGTTTACGTACCTGCAATGCACCTTTGGCGCACATATTATGATGAGTATAACATACCTGCTCAAAAAATGCACGCTTTTTTTCCAAAAAATGACAACTGCACACTTTTTTTATTTTATTGTCGATCTTGCGCTCGCCCATTTCCTGATAACATATTTTTTCTGCATTTGTATGGAAATTAACTCAAAAACATCCCCATTTAGGGGAGTTATAAATAAAAACGCTTGCTTCCCACAAAATCGGCGTTTTTTCAGCCCTGACCAACACCACCCACCCCGCCATCTCTTTTCTCTATAGATCCGACAAATATTTTATGATAAAATAATCTAAATCATCCCACCACAGGAGACCACCCATGCTGCTCGGACTCATACTCAACGCCGCCATCGGCGCTGTCTGCATCATCCTTGGCATTTTACTTTGGAAAAAATCCAAAATCAGCCTTATCCACTCATACCACTACACCAAAGTCAAAAAAGAGCACGTCAAAACCTACACTACACGTATCGGCTTCGCCATGATTCTTCCGGGCAGCGGCTGCCTGATAACAGCCGCCGTCAATTACCTCACCGACTCCGCCTATGGCTATATCGCCTTCTTTCTCTTCTTTTTCATAGCCGCCATCATCTTTGTCCTCACGCAAAAAAAATACAACAGCGGCATTTTTTAACCCCGCTGCTGCACAAATCCGTTTTTCTCTCATCACGAATTCAATTTGACCTCATTCTACTCTTCTCGTCTCGCTAACCGACCCTCACTTCAAGATCAACTTGACTTTTCCGTTATCTGTTGCAGCGCACCCTGAAAACCATTCGACTCCACGATGTTCTTTCCATCTGCCTAACCGACCCTGCTTAAAACCCATTTGACCGCGCGCATTTCTTTTGCTCACTTCTTCCCCTCCAAACCTAACCTCCTATGTCGATTTGACTTCCCCCGCAGGCTCCTTTCCCTCTAATTTCTCTTTTCCTTACAACACGATTCTGTCTTGTCCTCTCGCGCTTATTTGACCCCACGCATTCCTTTTGCTCATATTTCCCTCTCACCCCTAATCCAATTTGACCACACGCCATGCTTTTCATGCACCTACCTGCCTTAACCACGAATCCGATTTTACTTCCCATCCAAATTTCTCTTCCACAATCTTAATTTAACCGCCCGCAGTCTTTATACCGCAACCCTTTCTTCTCGAAATTTTTTATCCGAAAACAACTCTTTTCTTTTTCCCTAATTTTCTTCCCCCTCTATCCATAATCGCTTCTTGAGTTCTCTCTCCCGGCTGTCCAAAAAAAGAAAAGGACGGCAAACTTGCCGTCCCAACGCAAAGAGCGGCCTAGCCCCCTCAAGCATATGCCGCTCTCTATATGATGTCGTCGCTTTATCATAAAGCGTCAATTATGTCCTCAAATACATTTTTGTGTATATTCTCTCACTTCTTCGCGCAATGTGCGCTCCTTGAAGACAATTCATCCCTGCCTTTTCCGTTATCACCCGGATAAGGCTCCGTGTGCGACACCGTTCCTTGCCAAATCTCCTTTGGAATCGGTGTGTCTTGAAAGGCAAGACAATAATGCACATCCCCAACTTTTTCTCCCCGCTCTTTTGCAATCGCGTGGCGCATTCTGTCTACGTTCAAACTATAACAGATGCACTTGAGGCATTGGCTTTTCATTTTTGCTCTCCTTCTCAGATGGTTTTTCGAACTTTCTATTTGTTAAAATTATAACATAGTCACCAAAAAATGATACCCCTTTTGCCAACTTTGAAAACGTTATCTCAAAACTTTACAAAGTTTTTACCTTTCTCTCTCTACCTGTTTTATGCCATGCACCCGCTGATTTTCCTAGTCTATATCCCCTTTTTGCATAAAAAAACACCGCCTACAAACAAAAGCGATATTTTTGATTTTCGATAAAAATTCCTTATTTATTTTATTGTTCTATATTTTTCAAAGGCCTTTTTCGCATCAAAATGCGCCATCCTAAAAAACAGAACCGACCATGTCGCAAAACAAACCACTGCAAAATACGCCCACACAAAATAACACACCACGCCGCCCGCAACAAAAATCACAAACCATAACCAAAAGGCATTTCGCATATCTTTGCTCATCTTTGCCCTGTCATATTTTTCTCTTTCCGTCTTTGGTAGGGCGTTAAACCCGCTGATCAATATCGCCGCCCGCTCCCTTAACACCATAAACACCACCGCCAACAGCAAGAAAAAACCTGCCATCACCATACAAACCATCACACCGATATTCATTTTTCTGAACTTCCTTTTATCTGTCTCTTTCGCAAAACAAACCCGCCATCTTGCCCGAACCCGCCTGCATTCGCTGTCATTGTCTCTTAGTCCCACATTTGCCCGTCTCTTGGCATCAGTTCCAGTAAATCCCAAAAGCTTGGAATCTCACTGATTGCCTTGCCCTCTTTGAGCGCAGTTAGCATCTCAATTTTTTCATCAAGCCTCTCCCTACTTTTGCTGCCTTTCATTTGATATCATAGCACAGTTTTTTAGCTGTGCAAACAACCGCATGCTCAATGACGATTTTTTCGCTCCGTCGCTGCACATTTGCTAAACAACGATGCATTATACTATTTTCACCGCCTCCCTGCGACCATCTTCTATAGCCAAAATATTGTTCCACAGCACCAACGGCGAAGCACCCGAATAGCCGCTCTCTTGCCCATCATTTACTTCGATCACCAACCACTCTCCATCTTCTTTTTTTGCCATATCCACCGCCAAAAAAGGCACGTCCACCAACTCGGCAATCTTATTTGCCAGGGCGCCGACCTGTTTTGCCTCCTCTTGCCCCAACTCGTAAGACGGCCCAAAAGTCCAATAAGGTCCGTAGCCAACCAAAACTTTTTTCCAAAAGAAAAACCTGAATTCATAGCAAATAGGAACAATATCCGCAAAAGTGTGCTCGTCAATCACCTGCAATTTCACATACTCCCTGATAGCCACCTTTTGCCAATACAAATATTTGTTGTAGGTCCATTTTTCCCGCAAAGCCAAAAATGCCTGCGGCGAATCCACAATGCTGCTTTCCTTTCTGTGTCCGTGAGTCTGCCTGCTGCCCTTTACAAAAATAGGAAACGAAAAATCGCGCTCCACTTCCTCCAATGAAGGAAACACATCAAATACTTTTGTTTTCGGCGTGTATTCTTTGATCAAGGTATACCAATGCTCAATCAAACTTGCCCGCTGATATGCCTGCTCCGAGCAAAGCAACCGCATACCCATCTGATGAACTTTGTTTTCAATCAGATGAAAGTCTTCAATGGCGCCAATGCGCAACAAAACAGACTCGCCCATCCCGCCGATAACAGAGCGGCAATCAAAATACCGCCTGAAAGCAAAATCATAATTGGCAATGCCAATCTGCCTTGTCCACAACACCACATTTTGCATGCGAAACAAATCCCACTTTGCATTGTTCGTCATTGTCTTTTTCAAATCCCTTCATTTATAAAAAAATCGTTTTGATTTACAATCACCATTCAAAACAAATCAAATCCTTCTTCCAATCCCGCCCTTTGATGAGCCCGTGCGGAACTCAATTCGCCCGCCTTGCGGGTATTTCAATCCGTTCCCTGCCCGTAGCTCTTAGGGATGTATATTCAATTTTGGCTTTATCCAACAAGTTCAGAAGCCGTTCCCATGCCGTATGACTTGTGGTGGTTCGGTGTGCTGTGTGCAGGATGTTTTCGCTATTCATCAGCCCCCACATTTCACGCATAGCCACCACTTCATTTTTCCCATTTCGGCGGGGCAGGCTGTATCCGAATTTTGTATGCGTCCAAAGACTGTCTTTATTTTGCGCCAGTATATGTTTTAACAGGGTGCATTGCCATTTCTGTGCTTTGCGCCCTGTCTTTTCATAGAGTTCAACCGCTTCTTTGTGCAGGCTTTTTCGATACGGTAATATTGATGACTGTGTAGGGGTTTGGTTGCCGATTCGGTTTTTTATTGACATTTTTTAGGTCAATCAATTCCAAAATCTTTTATATTAAAACCGCGCACCTCTAAATCATTTTTCATCATGTCAATACATTGAGTGTATCCATCCAATAACCCTATGTCATAATCGGTCTTTGATAATTCACGTTGTAATTCTTTTTTTCTTTCAACTATTCTGTTTATAATCGTTATTAATGTTTCCTCCGAAAATTCCCAATCAAAGTTAGATTTTTTCATTGTTTTTCCCCCTTATTGTTTTCTTCCTTTCTGCAATCGATTTTTGAAAATTATAAATTTCTTTTTCCCAATATTTTAATCTACCTCTTTGCACTGAAATAGATACTTGATCCCAATCTTCATAGACTTGTTTAGGATTCGCAATTTTAAATTTATGTTCCGCAATTCTTTTTTCAAGTGACCTTATGCCCGTTTCTAATGATTTTATGCTTTGTTTTTGTAAATCCTTTTCTGCAAACATTTGTAGATTTTCTATATTTAGACCTATTTTTTTTCGCTCTTCAATCTTCGCATCTCTACCCGGGTCAACCCATTTTCTGCCTCCGATTTTTCGTTTCTTACCGTCACCGGGGTCATACTCGATTTCGCACCTGCAATATCTGTGACGCTGATAGACATCTCTCGGGATATTCGGCGCTGTATAGGTACCTGCTTTCGCAGCGCACCAATCACAACATCCGCCCACAACTGTCCTTGTAACTTTCGGAACAAGTCCTGCTTTGTCATGAAACTCAGCGTTTGCTTTTACGGTATCATCAATGATTGATTGACTGAAATTGACAATTGGCTCATCGAGCAGCCATTTCACTTTCTCAAAATCATCTTCTGTGGATATTTTTTCGACAATACCTTTGATTCGGTCTTTATTTAGCGGTGACTTAATACCTTTTATACCCAATCCCGCTTGTTTATTGAGATTGGTCTGTACCTGCGCCGCTGCTGTAGCGATTAATTCATGGTTATTACCCATAGTCGGTTCAAGCACCCTCTGAGCTATATTATAAAACATTTTCCAACCGAGCAAAACTTCTAGGACAATATTCTTTTGATATGCAGTTTTTTACAGATATAAAATGACACTGCTCTCAAATCGAGTAGTTTTTTAACCAGCCATTTGTTCTTTCCACCATAGATTTTTATACTGCCTCTCGCAGTTGGGAGTCCGTTGTTCTTTATACCCTGCAACCTCTAAAAAAGAGCATAAAAAGCACCCGTAGGTGCTTAGTTTTAGATGTTATTTAGTTTCAAGGTTCCGTATTTTTAACATTCTTGCGATATTGCCCGGTTCTTTTTAAATACGCTTCAAACTCCTCCTTATCTTTTTGTATTTCTTCAGGCATCAATTCCCTTCGGCTTATTACTTCCGGCGGAAGCAATGTTTTCCAGCGTGGGTGGGTGAATAATTCTTTTTTGCTCATTTTCTTTCTACCTCCCTCAAAAGGATGTCAATTCGATCTTCGCTCCGCTCTATTCGCCTAACTTCAAAATGCGCAACTTCTGTTTTGTATATGACTTCTTCTTCAGCTTGGTTAAATCTGCTTATATCTTTGCCCGATGTAGAGGACAATATATGCAGCCGTACATCTGCTTTTTCGTTATGCTCAGTGGCTTTCGTGGCAGAAATGTATTGATTGTATCGTAAGGTTTCGCCCAACACGTGCGCGGCAACAAACTCTTCCAGTGCTGCTTTGTTCAAGAATTGCAAATTTCGCACTAAATCTTCTTTGTTTTCTACCCACATGAATTACATCGCTCTCAAACGAACAGCTGAAAGTACGTTATGCATGTATACCGTAATTTCTGAAATAAGGCATCCATACGCACCTGTAAATGCTTATTTTCACTGTCATTGATTCTTAGTCCCACATTTGCCCGTCTCTTGGTATCAGTTCCAGCAAATCCCAAAAGTTTGGAATCTCACTGATTGTCTTGCCCTCTTTGAGCGCAGTTAGCATCTCAATCTTTTCATCAAGTCGCTCCATGCTATCTACGTCAAAAAATTTCAAAACTAACAGATTGCGTGCATGGGGCAGTAACTTAAATATTTCTAATTTCTTTAATTGGTCTTGAGTAATGGGAGTACTCATTTTGATGTCTCCTTTACCATTTTTTTCTGCATCGGCTCCAAAACAGCCGCATCATTCCATCTATGCATATTTACTTTGTCCACAAACTCTTGGTTAATGACAGTCTTTCGTCCAAATTCTTCGAATTTACCACATATCCGTTTATTACTCAAATAGCTTAACTTTTCTTTTTGAACCTATCACCGCGAGCATATAGCAGCGCAAATACCGCAATAACACCAAAAACAACCCACGAGAGAACCATGGCCGTAACGCTGCCTTTATACCAACCAAAATCAAACGCAAGAAGACACAATGCCATTCCAATGAGGATCTTGCTTACAAACTTGCTTACTGCCATCATATCATATTCTTTTCTATTCTCCGCCGACATGGTGTTGAATCCGGCAATGAGCCATTGCCCCTTGCCCCTATTCAAAAACAAAGCGATAACCATCAGCAGCACTGCAAATAATATGGCAGGGATATACCGCATCATGGGTTCCTCCAATCCCGAACCTATGCGCCAACTTATAAAACGTTAAAAATCGCAGCAACCATTTCTCATACCGCCTCCGACTCAAAAGACATCTGTCTTGTCTTCATAGTTCCCAATTCCACACTCTGCCTACCGTTATCCTGTCTAAATTTGATTTTACCAACCCTCCGATATCGATGTCAATCCACTTCTTTTTTCTGCCTATATGAAAGCACACTGCTTTCAATTTGTAAAAAAAGCACTCTCAAGGGCGCTCCTAATGATTGCTTATTTTGTATTACCAAGATGGCAAAGTTACTTCAATTAAGATTGCCCATTCCCTTTGTGTAAGCTGATTATCTTCCGGATAACATTTGGCTCTATGAATAATTTCCACTGCTTTTTTTGCCTTATAATAATCTTCATTCCCTCGTTTCGCAAAATTTTCAGGTTCATATACACTGTCTACTGTATCGTATTCGCCATGAATAATCCCATAATTAATCATCGCTTGATGTGCTACATCATCCGAAAAGCTATTCAGTATTTTCTTAAGTTGATCCGGATCGCGTTGCTTCATAGAATCTGCCTACTGTCTCTTTGCCATAAAACGTAAATATGGTATACGGCTTTTTCTTCCTTATTTGCTGTATTATACACCTACACATCCCATTTTTTAAAGTAGAAACCTGGTTGTTGCAATCCATTCACTTTCCATCTCATTGTTGCGGATAAATCCTTTTGTTCCACTTTCCGTTTACATGCACTACGCATGTCTCCTAACTATATGGAATCACACCTCTCAAGCTGATTGTTAAACAGTCATTAAGATTTATCTTCTATTACCTTCTGAGCATTGCAAATCCCGTAGGTCTCCATCAAAGGTTCCCCAGTGCTTGAGTACTCTCTTATAATGCAATGTGTAGCGTTCTTGCTATCCGTATAATTGTGGTTGGCATCGTAATAAGTGATTTCAGTATAACTGCCATCTTTTTCGTAATGTCTCATCGCAGCTCCTTTTATCATTTTTCCAAAGTAGTCTCTTAGACTTTATGCCGATTCGGAAAATTTTTCTTAAACGTTTCATTGTTAAACGCATATCTTACTACACTGTCAGCAAAATCTTCCCGTTTTGAGTTTTCATTGTACGTTGTCGGAGATAATACTTCTGGCACTAATATATCACTATCTATGGCTTCTGTCCAATTTTTTTCGGACGAAAAATATTTTCTCGTAGTTGCTTTTACGATATCGTTATTATGCGCTGTCTCATGACAATAGACTATGACTACTTGCGCACTGTTATGCTGATCTTTAAACTGGTAAAATATTATTTTATCTCTTCCTACTGTATCATACGGGCGTATGAAGCCAGCATACCTTTTAGTTTCCTGCCCATATGAAATTACATCTCTCTCAGACAAGTGACACAAATGTGACACACCTGAGCAAATGATTCATAAAAAAATTCAATGCAAAACAAAAAACCACGCATTTACGTGGTTTTCTCATTATTATTATGGAGCTACTGGGCGGACTCGAACCGCCGACCTGCTGATTACGAATTCTAGACTTGGGTACGTAAAACCTCATAAAATCGCGGTAATGCGTAGTTTTATTATAGTTGATTATCCCCTATTTTTTTCCATTGTCTAACAAATGTCTAACACTTTTTTATATATATCGATTGCCTTTATATTAATTATTTGACAGCTAATAATGAATATATTATAAAACTAATAAATATATTTTTCAATATTTTAGTAATATTTGTATATTATAATAAACAGAAAAATTAGTATTTTTTTATTAAATAGAAATAAAAACAGAATAACCAATTACAGGTTATTCTGTTTTTATTTTTTAAACTACTTCATTAATTCTTCTTGTTTTTGTTCAATCTTTTTGATCATGTTTTTAACTGATTTTATACTAGACTCATATTCATCATTCCAATTTTTTATTTCGCTTCTTGTTAAATCTTTATCCTCGGTTAATAACTTTCTTTTGTCTTCAAGATTTTTTAAATGCTCATTCATTTTCGTAATCCCATCTTTATAAGTATTGACTACTACATCTATAGGAGTATTGCCTGTTAATCTCATTAAATCAAGCTCCACCGCTTCAATCGCTGCATAAGTATTATTGATTGCAACATTGTGCTTAAACTCAGATGGTTTATAATGGGAATCATCTTTCGTTGATTCGCATCCCGAAAAAATTAAAAATAATAGACATATAAACGCAACATTTTTAAATAATTTTACCATGATAATCTCTCCTTTTTATATATATAAAAATTATATCATAAAAATATTTAATACAAATAATTATTTTTTCTTATTTGTATTAAATTATATTATTAAGATTCTTTATTTCAGAGATTAAACGAATGTAAAGCTTAAAGAGAATCTATATTAAAAAATTAGTATATTAAATTCAATTATCTTTGTATTTTACTATTTTTGGAATGATACTCGCAGCCTTTAAAATTCCTCATCTTATGGTTATAGACTATTTTATAAAACTATAGTCCATTTAGTAGCTTGTACCGGAACGGTTCCGATAGGATCGATGTTTGATTTTTAAAAAATCAAGCAATATATGTTTGTAGCGCGTGATGCATCCATTGTTAAATTTTAGTTGTACCTATTGTAGTCACCGGCTTATCATTTTTGTTTATAAAAGACGAAATAATGTTAAAAACAATATTTATAATATCTGCTTCTTCAGGATCAAATACGGCAATTATGATGTCTAAAATATATAAGCTTGATGCAGATATGTGTCTGAGTTCATTTATTCTACTATTGTATATTTATTGGTAATAATTCCTGTTTTCTTACTTTTTTTCTTACTTTTGTTTAAATTTGTATGGATTTAATTAGTTAAATATGATAATCGATATATACACAGAGATTTGGAATTACTTAAGAATTAGATTAGGAAGATATGCATTTAATTAATTATATATTCTCTCATGAATGAATAGGTGCAAAAACGAACAAGGCACTTTATGAAACTTGTCGCAAAGTGCCTTGTTTTGATTTTTTTAATATATTTAGCCTTTGTTTTGACAATCCGGGCATAATCCTTCAAAAATCGCACGGTGTCTTTTTATCTCGTATCCTGTTTTAATCTGCGCCTGTTCATCAAGCGCCGCGTTGTAAGGAATAGGCAAGTCGCAGACGGCACCGCAATTTGTGCATACAATGTGATAGTGCTTGTCAAGACGACCTTCATACCTGTCCAGATGGTGAAGCTTTACCTGAAGCACTTCTCCTTGACTGACTAAAACGTTTAGATTGCGGTACACGGTGCCTCGGCTTATTCTGTCGTCTATCGTCCGCACATCAAGATATATCATGTCCGCGCTAGGATGGTCGCAGCGCGCCCGGACCGCATCCAAAACTAGCTGACGCTGTTTCGTGTTTCGCTGCTCTTTCATAAAAACACTCCGATCAAATTAATATTATGTCTACATTTTGCTGCTAATAGTGGCCTTTATTAGTCCGTTATTGTCAAGCTTTGCAAGATCTTTTACTTTTATAAAGTCAAGACCCGCAGCTTTGGTGAAGCGTTCGCCGTATTCGGGGTCTGCCAGATAGCAGTGTACTGCATGTCGGTACTTTATGTTTTCGGTAACGGGAGCAATGTCCGCTGCAGTGTTTTCTATCAATAGTTGCTTTTTGTCTTCTGTCAGAACTCGCCACAAATTTCCGCCTGCGCGGAAGCAGTTGTCCGTCGGGTCATCTTTCGGGTCGTAGCGGTACATTGCGCCTTCCAAATCAAGCGGCGGCTCCATAACTTCGGGTTGTGCAGTCCAGACGTCATAGCTGTTTGGCGTATATGCTGGAGCTCCACCATAGTTGCCATCCACTCTCATAGCGCCGTCGCGATGATATTCGTTAACCTGCACTTTAGCGCGGTTTACTGGTATTTGATTATGGTTTACACCCAGTCTGTAACGCTGTGCGTCCCCATAGGAAAACAGTCTGCCTTGCAGGAAACGGTCGGGGCTGAAGCCTATGCCGGGCACAACGTGCGCGGGCGTAAAGGCGGCCTGTTCAACTTCCGCAAAGAAGTTCTCGGGGTTTCGGTTAAGCTCCAATGTTCCAACCTCGATAAGCGGATATTCGCCGTGGCGCCATACTTTGGTTATGTCAAATGGATTTTCGTAATGCTTTCTAGCCTGCTGTTCTGTCATTATCTGCACATACATTGTCCATTTCGGATAATCGCCGCGCTTTATGGCATCATATAGGTCTTTTCCGTGGTACTCGCGATCCATTCCGTTGATTTTAGCAGCTTCCTGATTTGTGAAGTTTTTAATGCCCTGACATGTTTTAAAATGGAATTTGCACCATACGCGTTCGTTTTTGGCATTGTAGAACGAAAATGTATGCTCGCCGAAAAAGTGCATGTTTCTAAACGAGGCGGGTATGCCCCTGTCGCTCATTACAACGGTAATCTGATGGAAGCATTCGGGAAGCAGCGTCCAGTAATCCCAGTTATTCTGCGCCGAACGCCTACCTGTGCGCGGGTCGCGTTTTACTGCGCGGTTAAGGTCTGAAAAGTTGTGCACATCTCGTATGAAAAATGTAGGAGTATTGTTGCCGACAAGATCCCAGTTGCCATCCTCTGTGTAGAACTTCACAGCCACGCCTCGTATGTCGCGTTCGCAGTCGGCTGCGCCCCTCTCTCCTGCAACGGTTGAAAATCTTACAAAAAGTTCGGTTACTGCGCCCAGCTGAAGTGCTTTCGCCTTGGTATATTTCGATATGTCGTGCGTTACCATCAGCTTTCCATAAGCGCCCCATCCTTTTGCGTGCATACGACGTTCGGGTATAACCTCGCGATTAAAGTGCGCCATTTTTTCCATAAGCCACACGTCCTGCATAACAACAGGGCCGCGCGGTCCAGCGGTAATTGAATTCTCATTGTCGCCTACCGGGGCGCCTACTTCGTTTGTGAGTTTTTTATAATCTTTGTTGTCGTCCATAATAATGCTCCTTTCTTTTTTTTAATATATGTAAATATCTTTTGGATATTTTCACCTATAAAGTCGTGCACATAAACAGCATCCACAAATAAGCGATTGTTTTCGGCAGCATTAGCATGCCTATTTTCGGGTATTTGTTAGACCATATTGTAACGGGGGTATAAAACGCGAAACTTAGCGAGATGGCAAGCCACATAAAAGCAAGTCCTTGCGCGGAACTTTTGTTCATGAAATACAACCATGCCACTATTGCGCACTGAATAAAAAAAGGAATATTTCGGGCTATTGACCATTCAAGCGGAGCATATCTCTCTCGCCATTTGTTTTGCGGCATCAGGCAAATAAAAATCCGCACAGCGCTTAGAGCATATACCACGTTAGTCCAGCCGCTTATGTTTTGAGGAGAAAAAACAATTACTCCTATCTGCCAGAGTATATTGTAGAAAAGAGTCATGGTAATGGAAGCAATCTGCTTGCCTGTACCAAGCGCTCCTCTGAGTTTTTCCTCCCTACCCGACCTTATAACCATTATGCGTGGTACAAGATGAAAAGCGTCTCCGCCTGCAAGTATCAAAGCCATAACTCCCGCCAGATACCTCGCATAGTTGCCCGAAGCAGTAGAGATGAGAATTACCGCAAGAGCAAGTGCTAAGGCAAGGTAGAATATGTCAAATATGGCTTCTACGGTTCCGAATACGCGTTTCATTGCGGGCCTTCCTTCTTTTCTGCCTTGGCTTTTGCCATACACAGTATATGGACAGTAACGGCTGCACCCACAATTAAGAGCAGTACAGAAACCCAAAAGCTTTTGCTTATCACGGCAGATACGCACAGCATTCCCCACAACCACACCATGCTTATGCGGACTGTCTTGCGGGAAAGACCACATCTTTGTTCGTAGTTTTGTATATGTTCATTGAAAAACGGGATTTTCATAATACGCGCTTTTATGCGTGGTGATGATGTAACGCATGCCGCCGAAAGCAACACAAATGGCGTTGTTGGCCATATCGGCAAAAATATCCCTATAGCCGCAATTCCCAAAAACACAAACCCGAGCCCGCTCAGCAAAATTGTTTTCAACCGCATCTTATCACCACGCTTTAACTAACTTTATTAGGACTTATTATCATTATAACACAAAAAAATATTTACACAATATGGTTGAGTGTAAATATATATATATACGTTCTTCTCTATGATGATTAATTCTTGACATACTTAAAAATATATAATATTTAATAAATATTATATATTTCTATTAGTCCCTATAACTCTTCATTGTCTAGCAAATGACTAGCAAACTTTACTGCTAAATATTTATTAACATAAAGTTACTAAAAAACATCAAAAAAAACCACGTATATACGTGGTTTTAATTATTTCAGTGGAGCTACTGAGCGGATTCGAACCGCTGACCTGCTGATTACGAATTCTAGACAGGGGTACGTAATACCTAATAAAACCGCGGTAATACGTAGTTTTATTGTAGTTTATTATCCCCTATTTCTTTCCATTGTCTAACAAATGTCTAACACTCTATTTAAAATAAATTTATATACGTTATGGATGGAAAATAGTATAAGTAACTGTCTTGTATATTTACTTCAAATTGATTTTTAATAATTTAAATATTTTTACAATGTTAATACTCTTTCATCTGTCTTTCTTTAAAATAACACAAAACAAAATATACAACAGCATAAATTAATGCGCATATAAAGATTCCCGCATTCAATCTCCCTTGAGCATAAATTTGATTTATTGAAACATTAACCCATTTGCCGGGCAGAAAAACAGATACGTTTCTTAAAAATACAGCCCATTGAGGAAGCGCAACTACAAGCTCCGATAAAACTGCATTTATAAAAGTGAAAGTTGATGCAAGTATCAATATTGACGGCACATTGTTCAAAAGCAGCACAATTATTGCGCTTATAAATGCAAATGATATAAGATAAAACAACACTGCAATAAAAAGCAAAATATATTTGTAAAACTCCATATAGACAAATATTGAACTGGCAACCATTACTAAAACAAATCCAAAAACAGCAATTAAAACAGAGGGCATAAGGCTTCCCAAAATTACATGCGATAATTTTGCTCCGCATAATTCAAGACGCTTCACTATTCCGGTTTTTTTAATGTCAATAAAATATACTGTTCCTATGAATAAATAAAATACCGATAAAGCAAAATACCATTTGAAGGGCATCGCATTTGTCAACGGCTCTAAGTTTCCCCCCGCAGTATTAACAGTATTGTTTTTAACTTCAATAGGCAATGCATTCTTCCACAAAGCTTTAATTTGATTTCTTTGATTTATCTCGTCTATTTTTGAATATGTTTTGCCTTCGCTGCTTAAAAACTCGTTTGTGTTTTGAATTGTATACTCTTCTATCCAATACATTAAAACATTATTTATAACAGGTTCGCTTATTGTCGCAGAAGCATTTGAAGAAGGAGAATTATAAACTTGAATAATATTGTCAAACTTTCCTTTCGATAATGTATCGGTAAAATTTTTTTCTATAATAAAAACGGCTTCAATATTTCCTTTTTTTAATTCTTTAAACGCATCATTTTTATTTAATACTACTGTATTAAATTCGTCATATTTTTCAATTGACTGCAAAAATTCCTGGGATATCGCGCCTGTATCTTCATTTACAAATGCTATGTCAATCTTTTGTACCTGATTAAAATCTTTATTATTTATTAACAAAATTAATGAAACAGCAGCGGCGGCTACTATAAAAAACCAATTGCCCGCTCTTAATGCCGCCCCTTTCATATTTGACTTAAAAAGCTTTGCTATCCACTTCATTTCAAAGCTCTCTTTCTGATTAACAGTAATCCCGATGCTATAAAAACGATATTCCAAATGATAAGCTTAATCACTTCTTGCAAGTATTGGCTGCCGTCAAAAATAAACAAAGCGTTAATCATGCTTCTCATTGTCGACTTGAAAGGCATCCAGCCGCTTATTTTACTTGCAAATTCGGGCATGTTGTCAGTAGGAATTACCGCGCCGCTTAAAACAGCCATAATAAGTATTATATAAAATAATATCCATATGCTCATGTTGTCTTTGTTGAAAATACTTGATATAGTAACAGCCATTGCGCTAAAGCATAAAGACGAAAGCAGAACAGACAAAAAAAGCGCAGCTGCGTTTGAATTAAACTCTACTTTTAAAGCATTATTCAAAATGGAATTTAGTACATATGATGGATAAACCAACAACAGAATCAAACAAATTAATGCAGCTCCAGATATAAGTCTTCCGAAATAGTAACCCAAATATCTTTTGTCATAAAGAAAACCTCTTTTCAGTACATTTTTCCGCATGTCCTCAGAAGTCATAGCGCTGATAGGGAGCATAGCCAAAGCAGCAAAAAAAGTAAATATTATTCCTGTGTAATATTCAATCGGAATATATGCTCCTATTGGCGACAATGTTCCTGCCTGAGACAAAACTTCCCTTCTGTTCATAAACTCTCGAATTGCATTATCAGTAATTTCATCGGTAAATAGTTTTAATTTTTCATCCGATACGTTTTTAGCCGATATAAATTTTGTAGAATATTCCAACAAATTCTGACCTTTTGCAACAGTGCTTAACGAGCTATCCAAAGTCATTTTTATCAGTTCACTCTCCAGATAATGACCTTTAATACTGTATAGTTCAATATTTGTTTTTTTATTTGTTTTAATTGAAGACATTAATCCTTTTGGTATATGAATAAGCACAAGAACTTCATTTTTTTCAAGCATTTCATATCCGTCCTCTACTGATTGAGCAGGATATGATACCACCAAATCTTTAAGCGCTTTTGAATTTACCAGTTGATCAATAAATGCATTAACTTCTTTGCTTTTATCATCATTTACAATTGCTACATTAAACTTTGTTATTTTTGCCGTAAATAAAAGCGGCGCCACAATGCTGCCAAATAACAGCATTACTATTACAGGAGAAATGACGCATACAATAATTAGCGATTTTTTTTCAAATATTCGCTTTAAGTCAAACAATATGTATTTCATGTATTATCATCCGAATTTATATGATTTTTTTGTAAAAGATTCAAATATGAAAAGGCTTCTCCGAATAATTCTATCTTTCCATTGTTCAGATATAATATTTTATCGGATATTTCTATTAATTGCTCTAAGGAATGACTTGAGATTATTTGTGTTACGCCTTGTTTTGACAATGTTTTCAGATTTGAAAAAATTAACTTGCAATGCTTATCGTCTATTCCTACCATAGGCTCGTCCATTATAAGTATTTGTGGTGAGTTTATTAAAGCTACGGCAACATTCAGCCTCCTCTTCATGCCTCCAGATAATTTTTTTACTTTTTTGTTTAATATTTCTGTAAGATCCAATTCCAAAGATATTGAATTCATTAATTTTTTTGCTTTTTTAAAATTATATTTAGACCAGCAAATAAGATTGTCGGCAACGCTTAACTCTTCAAACAGCGCAATATCCTGCGGCACATAACCAATAACAGATCGGTAGTAATTGAGGTTTTCTTTAGTATTATTTCCTTCTATTAAATATTCCCCGCAATCATAATCTGCTATCAGCGCAAGAATATTGAGCAGGCTTGTTTTGCCTGCTCCGTTTGGTCCTGCAACACCTATAATTTCGCCTTTTTTTATTTCAAAAGAAACGTCATGCAATACCTGTTGCTTATTAAAACTTTTTGATAAACTCTGAATTTTAATCATAATTTACCTTCAGTTTATTTTTTGAATTTAGAATAATAGTTTTGTTTTTGTTTTGACATTTTTTTATCTTTCATAGAAAGAGTTTCATAAAGTTCATCCGCTTTATGCTGCCATTTCTGTGAAATAGGTTTTGTTTTATTTGCCAAATCTTCCACATTTTCCTCGGCGCACATTTCGGTTGAGCGCGCTTTTGTTTTATTGACAATATCAACAAGTTTTTCGGGATTATCAAGCACCGGGCAAGCCATAAAAGGATTGTCGTTAAACGGCTGACATGAGCGGAATTTTTTCAGAAACGGTGATCTTAATGCATCAAGTAAACTCATGTTTCTTATATTCGCATCCGAGTAATGGCAGAACGCGCAAGGTTCCACATCTCCCCTTGAATTTATGTGTATGTATTGCCTGCCTCCTGCAATGCAGCCCCCAACCATATATCCGTCATTCCAAAAATCTATGACGTTGATTTTTTTTGCTTCTCTTATCATTCTTACTTTATTTGATACGTATGCTCTTTGTTCCGGTTCGCATACCAACTCAAGAGAAGCATCCTGCCCTACCGGAAGATAAGTAAAATACCATCCTGCCCAGCATCCTTTTTCAATCATCAAATCTATAAATTCATCACTTGTTACAACCTCGTAGTTCTTTGGATGAAAACACGAAGCAAATGCAAAAGAAACTCCCCTCTCTTTAAGAAGGTCCATTGCTTCCATAATTTTGTCATATGTACCTTCTCCGCGCCTGAAATCAGTCTCTTCCCTAAACCCCTCAACTCCGAACCCGAATGTAAGATTTTCAATTTTTGCAACTTCGTCGGCGTACGCCTCGTCAATCAGAGTTCCGTTTGTAAAAGCGTGAAATATAGAAAACTTATGCTTTTTTGCTATTTTTACCAAGTCGTATTTTCTCATAAGAGGCTCTCCGCCCGTATACAGAAAAAAGTGTATGCCAAGTTTTTCAGCCTGAGATATTATGTCGTCAAGCTCTTCAAAAGACAAACCTTCATCCTTGCCGTATCCTGAGGCATAGCATCCTATGCAGTTAAGGTTGCATTCATATGTAGGGTCAATCAGCATTGCTCTGGGTATTGAGCATTTATGAATTCTTGATAGAATATGCTGCTTTATACCTGAAAGGTCGTGCATAAAAAACCATGACATATAGTTTTTATGATGTATTTGCTGATAAAAATAGTAAAACAATCTTTTATGTGAAGCTTTCAGCGGTATTTTTTTTACGCTGTCAGATAACTGCATTTTTGCCATTTCTTAAACCATCCTTCGTATTATTATATAAGTAAAAGCAATACAACTCCAATTGCTCTCATAGCTGCGTTTTGCTTCAAGTATTCATTTTTGTCAATATCAAGAGCCGTCACCAAAGCATCGCTGCTATTTACCGAAATACCAGAGCTTTCAATAAACTGCGGAGCTTTTATTTCCGTATCGCCGAATTTCTTATTCATAGTCATGTTTATCAATAATTTCTGAGCGTCTCCTCCTAGCGATAAGGTAACGTTTCCGCTGCCTGTTGCATCAATGCTGCCGTCGCTTGCTTCACTCTGAGTCCATTTAATATTTCCGCCTGCATTATAAGATGTTTCCGCTCCGTCTTCAGAATAAAATATAACCGTATTATATGAATAATCTGATGATACAGATTTGTCTGTTTTTACGCTGCTCCATTGCGCGGTTAAGCTGTCTTTCGCTGTTCCGCCTTCTATGTAATTTATATAAGACATATCTCCCTTATAATTGTCTCCGCCTTGCGATACATCTTTGCTTGAAAAAGCAATTCCGCTTTTATCGAAGTTTGTTAATTTTAGCTCCTGCTGCTGTTCAAAACCATTAACAATATGGTTGTTTGCAATAACAAAACTTTTTTCATTTATTGTGGCAGTAATCTCAAAACCGAATACCTTGTCATTTAACATTTGTGTCTTGAAAACAAGCTGAAGATTTTGTGCTTCATCTGATGTTAAGCCGTTTATATATAACAAAGCTTTATCAAGTGCGCTTGTTCCGTTATTATCCGTCGACATTCCTGAAATAACCGATTTTATGTTTGACTGCTTTTGCAATAACTTTAACAATTCAGCAGTTATTAACTGCGCTTTTTCTCCGTTGATATTTAAAGCAATATCAGACAGTTCCTGGTCTTTTCCCAGAATTGATTTTGTTTCTTTTATTTCGGAATAGTCCTGTTTTGTTGTATTTTCAGTTAGTTTTGCTATAAATGCGTCTATATCCGCTGTCCATGTTTCATTACCTGTTGACTGAATGTTATTTGTAATAAGCTTATCAAGGCGGTTTGCAGGCATATCACTTGATAATGATTTGGCAATTTCGTCAGTCAAAACATATTGAATCATTTTTTTATCTGATCCGCCTCTTTTTATAAGCATTTTATTTCCTATAAAAAATACCCCTCCGCTTTGAGTGCTTTCACTTCCGCTGCCTATGCTCACTGTCTGCGAAGCGTCTTTTGTTGTCGCATTATAAATAGTTTCTGAGATAAAATTGACTTTGTTATTGGGCTCTGAAGCATTTGCTAAATCCACGCTTATTGTAACGCTGTTAGATTTACTTGAGTCTGTTTGTTTAGACGGGTTAAATATAAGGTCAGTTTGCATAGCTGAAATATTTTCTGAGGTTTTTGACACATCAAGCAAAGAGTTTTTCAAATTTTCGCCAAATGTTTTTTGAAGGTTTTTGCCGCAGGCAGTGCCTGTTATTGCTAAAAGTAATATTAAAATAAATGTCATTGTTATTTTAAATTTTTTCATCTTAAATTCTCCTATAATTTAATTTATTTTCTATAAAATAATTAATTATGAATTTATCAGATTTTAATGGAATAATTTTCTTTGCAATAAATTTTTATCGTTCTTTCTTTGGCTCCGTCGATTTGAAGATTGAATTTATGTTTATCTTTACTCGTTTTTATGACTATTGAATAATAATCTTGAGCATTTTCGCTGTCAGTAGATTTGTTTATCTTGATTTTCTCAATATCATCTGATTGAATAAAAAAGTTTTCTTTATTTGCATCGAGAGTTTGCTGTATTGTTTTTGAACTTACATTGGCTATGTATACATTTCCCGCTTTCATGCTTGATGCAATTCTGGCAAATGTTCCTTCGCCTCTGTCTTTGCTTTCTTGTGAAAGTTTTTTAGTGATTTCTTTAACTTCTTGTGAATCGTAAAAAGTTACAATAATACCAATTTTACTAAATCCAAGCAATACTGCTTTTTTGCCGAAAATCCCATAACCTCCCATTACGGTTAAATCAGGTTTTATGCTTTCAAAGTTCTTATCCATAAATTCACTCCTCTATTTTTGTTTAATAAAATTAATGAATTATAAGTAAAAATTATTTTATTAATAATTAATATTCAATGACTTTTATATTTTCCTTTTTTTATTCTAACATATAAATTATATGAGAGCAAAACATAGATGGCAATTTTAACCAATTTTAATATTAATCCAATGCTGATACGAGACCTGCAAATTATCTGCGTTAAAATTTCTGGACATAAGTTTATAAAGTGACATCAAAAAAACCACGCAAATTAGTGGTTTTATGTTATTGTAAAGTAGTCGGAGATGGGACGCAAGCCCGAAGCTTTCTGATTACAAATCAGAACTAAACACCCTTAAAACAACGTATTTGCGCGGTGTTTCGTACTTTTATACTCTGTCATTAATGCCTATTTTTATCCATTGACTAGCAAATGACTAGCAAAAATATATAAGTATTTTAATATTCTATTCAATCTTTTTATATATCTATTTTAAATTAATTCACTTAAGTATAAACCAACTACACCTATGATAATTAATATTGTTGAAATAACTTTAAAAATAGTTAATGATTCCTTGAAAAATATTATGCCGATAGCAGAGATAATAACTATACCTGCAGCGCTCCATATAGCATAAGCTATGCTAACAGGAATTTTTTTTAAAGCGTTCGCAAGAGATGCGAATGTTATAATATAGCAAATAATTGTCCCTATAGAAGGAGCTAATTTTGTAAACCCATATGAAATTTTCATTAAAGAAGTCCCGATAATTTCAAATAAAATTGCTATAGCTAGAAAAATCCAATACATATTAAAATCCTTTTTTAAAATTTTATTTGATATTCTATCGATTTTATTGACAATGCTTTAATACTATATTTGCATGAAAGTAGTTGTATTTAAATGTGTTCAGTTGCAATATGAAAAACGGAGGATAATATGCAAAATTATACGTTCTCTAAAGAATATCAATAAAATCGATAGAATATCATATTGTTTTTATGTTTAGTATTTAGCCGGCTTTATTGATTGCGCTTTTTTGCAGTTAAATCATTTTTTTGATATTTTTAAGTTCTTTATTATATTTCAAGGCGGCAATATGAATAATATTTATTAATGATTTTTATAACACTTTATACGCAATCAATAAAGCCGGCTAAATTTTAGAATTGCCTTAAGTTATTTGTTAACTATTTTATTTGTTTTATCTAAATTTCCTTCAATTACATTAATAGCGTTTTCCATAGATATTCTTTTATTTAAATACATTGACATCTTTGAATAAAACGCAACGTGCGGCGTAAGAATAACATTTTCCCTTAACAATAAGAGACAGTGATTTAGGCTATTTGCAAAGACAATGCACATTTGCCTACCCTACTTGCGTTTCAAATACGTTGTTTGAAAAAGCATTCTATCTTTACAAAACTAATTATCCAACCGGTAGGCCTATAAGAAGTATAGGCGTAAGAGCTTGCAATGTTGTATCAAATCATGCAACACAATTATCGTTTCTGCCGGAAGCAGCGGGACAATTGAAACAGGAAGAACTAGAGCGCTGCGTTGATTTCTTAAGATCAAGATTTGGTCATTATGGAATTAAAAGAGGTCTCATGCTAATGGATAATACTTTATCTAATTTGAATCCAAAAGACGACCATACAATTCATCCTGAAAGCTATTTTAAAGGAGTATTATCATGAATAATTACGAAGAAGATAATCATAAGATATTTGTTCAAGTTACCGTGAAATTTGATTTAGAAGGAAATGTCATTCCCTTGACTATCATATGGAATGACGGAAGATTCTTTGACATAGATAAAATCTTGGATAAAAGAAGAGCAGCCAGCCTTAAAGCAGGTGGTCTCGGAATGCGTTATAAGGTACGTATAAGAGGAAAAGAATTTTATTTATTTTATGAAGAACCTAAATGGTTTTTAGAGATCTAACAAATATTTTTTGTATGACGCTGCATTAACCCACATTGTCTAACAAAAGTCTAACACTCGTAATATCACCTATATATTAGTGTTATAGATGTTTTAAAAAACATCAATAAAAGCACGTAGATACGTGCTTTTTTAATTTCTTATATGGAGCTACTGAGCGGATTCGAACCGCTGACCTGCTGATTACGAATCAGCTGCTCTACCAACTGAGCCACAGTAGCATGCGCGCCTTCCTATTATAGTTTAGGCAAATAAAAATTTCAAGGTTTTCTTTTGATTCTCTCTTATTTTTCAAAGAGGATTGTTCTGTCTTCGGTAAAAATCCCGTCAACGGCTATATCATGTTCCTTAGCGTCAAATTCGTGTTCATCAAAAAAGAACTGTTCAAAACAAAGCGCTGCCTTAAAAACATCGCCGTTTTCGGAGAAAAAACGGTCATAATATCCGCCTCCGTAGCCAATGCGATATCCCCTTTTATCCACGGCCAAAGCAGGCGTAACACATAAATCGATGCGCCCGGTATAAAAATCTCGCGACACAGGCTCCAACGTTCCGAAGCTGTTTTTTTCAAACTCGGTATCCGAAGATAGCTTGCAAGGTCTCATAATGCCCTTTGCCGTTATCACAGGTACCAATATTGTCTTGTTTTGTCTTTCGGCGGCTGCGATGATACGGTCTGTGCCGATTTCTTCCGCCATGCTCATATATACGAATATCGTCTCGGCTTGCCTAAAATTGACGGAGTCCGTCAGCCGTCTTTGAATCGCAAAAGACAACTCTTTCATTTCGGCCGTGCCTATCAATTTTCTGGCACCGAGCACCTGTTCACGAATTGTTTTTTTTGAAAGCGCCACCGCGTCTTCCTCCTCCGCCTGTTTCTTCTACTTTACTACAACGGCTTCTATTTGTCGAACGGTTTTCAATTACGCGGGCAAAAGAGGCAAATTGACATCTGCTGTTTTGTATAGTATATCTGTTATTTTCTATAGTATAATAAAACCATTCCACATAACGAGGTGGTTATGAACAAATTTAAAGTACACAGCCCCTACCAACCCTCGGGCGATCAGCCCGGGGCCATTGACAGCATCTGCAAAGGGCTTGAAAACTCCCTTCGCTTTCAAACATTGCTGGGTGTCACCGGCTCAGGCAAAACCTACACCATGGCCAAAATCATTGAGCAAATGCAGCGTCCGGCCTTGGTTTTGGCGCATAACAAAACATTGGCGGCACAGCTTGCCAATGAATTTAAAACCTATTTTCCCGACAATGCCGTGGAATATTTTGTCAGCTATTACGATTATTACCAGCCCGAGGCCTATGTGCCGGGCAGAGACTTATATATCGAAAAAGACGCGGATATCAACGACGAAATCGAAAAACTGCGCCACAGCGCCACCGCAGCACTCTTTGAGCGCAAAGACGTCATTGTCGTTGCCAGTGTGTCGTGCATCTACGGCCTGGGCAGCCCCCATGATTATCACAATATGATCCTCTCCTTGCGCAAGGGCATGAGCTATGACATGCGCTATTTGCTGCAACGCCTCATCTCCATGCAATATAAGCGCAGCGACATCGACTTTGCGCGCTCCACCTTTCGCCTGCGCGGTGATACGCTGGAAATTTATCCCGCCTACGGCGGCAATGTCGCCACAAGGGTGGAGTTTTTCGGCGATGAAATTGAAAAAATAAGCGATATCCACCCCCTTACAGGCACCGTACTCAAAAATCGCTCCCATGCGGCCATTTTCCCCGCATCACACTACGTTACAGGCGAAGAGTCCATTCAAATTGCCATTGAGACCATTGAGCAGGAATTGGAAGAGCGCATTCAATATTTTCGTTCGGAAAATAAACTGCTCGAAATCGAGCGCATCACGGGCCGCACCCATTACGATTTGGAAATGCTGCGCGAAACGGGTCACTGCAAAGGCATCGAAAACTATACGCGCCACATCAACCGCACACTGCCCGGTCAGCCGCCCTATACGCTCATTGACTACTTCAGCGACGACTTTCTCTTTTTCATCGACGAATCCCACGCCACGCTGCCTCAGGTGCGCGGCATGTATGGCGGAGACTATTCCCGCAAAAAAAATCTCGTGGACTACGGCTTTCGCCTGCCCAGCGCCTTTGACAACCGCCCGCTGAAGTTTGACGAGTTCGAAACCAAGCTCAAGCATGCCATTTTTGTCTCGGCCACACCGGGTCCCTACGAAAAAGAGCACAGCCAAAACGTCGCCGAACAAATCGTTCGCCCCACCGGCCTTGTTGAGCCGCCCATTCACGTCATCCCTACCAAAGGGCAAATCGACCACCTCATCGAGCACATCTATCGTGTTACAGAAAAAAACAACCGTGTGCTCATCACCACAATGACCAAGCGCATGGCCGAGGATTTGACCAACTACCTCCTGCGCAGCGGCATCAAGGCTACTTACATGCACTCCGATATTGAAACCCTGGAGCGCATCGAAATCATCAAATCTCTTCGACTGGGTACCTATGATGTGCTGGTGGGCATCAATTTGCTCAGAGAGGGGCTGGATATTCCCGAAGTGGGACTGGTTGCCATTTTGGACGCCGACAAAGAAGGATTTTTGCGCAATACGACCTCCTTAATACAAACCATCGGCCGTGCCGCAAGAAACAAAGACTCCTATGTGCTGATGTATGCCGATAGCCTCACTTCTTCCATGGTCGAAACCATCAAAGAAGTGGATCGCCGCCGCGAAAAACAGCAGCAATACAATCAAGAGCATGACATTACACCCCAGAGCATCCAAAAAAGCGTCCTGGAACATATCGTGCAAAACCGGGAAGAAAAAGAAGAAGCCACTTCTGTGGCAACCGATAAACAATCCCTGCAGCGCGAAATCAGCAGCCTCATGCTTGCCATGCAGCAAGCCGCCGAAGAGCTGCGCTTTGAAGAAGCCGCTGCCATTCGAGACGAAATTGCCCGCCTGAACAAAATAAAATAGGCAGCTGCTCAGCAGTTGCCTCGATAGACAAATTCCAAATTTTCTTGCGCTGTCTTTTGCAGTTCCATGATTTTTTCCACGTCCGTTGGGCTTTTATCAACCATTTTATACATCGGGAAAAAGCGCGAAATATGCAGCGGAATCTTTTTGTCCACGGATGCAATCCACGCAGACAGTGCGCGCATCTCTTCCAAACCGTCGTTTTCATCGGGAATAATCAGCGTGGTCACTTCCACATGGCTGAGCGCGGCGGCACGAGCGATGAACTGCTTGACAACTTCCAACGCCCCACCCATTTTCGTATAAAACGCCTCGGTAAATCCCTTTAAATCAATATTAAAAGCATCAACCAGCGGCCACAGCGCCTCAAGCGGCTCCGTATAAAAGCACCCGTTTGTCACCACAACCACCTTTTGCCCCTCTTGTTTTGCCAATCTCGCACAGTCGACAATGTATTCATAGCCCACGATCGGTTCATTGTAGGTAAAGGCCAGACCGATGTTGCCCCGGGGGCTATATTGCTTTGCCGTTTCAACAAGCTGCTCAGGCGACAACTTTCTATAGGACACGTCTTTTGCCGAGGCTGTGGAAATGCGGTAGTTTTGACAAAAGGAACAAAACAAGTTGCAGCCGTAGCTGCCCACAGACAATATTTTGCTGCCGGGATAAAAGTGATAGAGCGGCTTTTTTTCAATGGGGTCCAGCGCGATGGACGTGATGCGACCATAGTTTTCGGCCACAACGGCGCCTTGTCTGTTGATTCGCGCGCGGCACAGGCCCACTTGGTTTTCCTGCAGCAAACAATTGTGCGGGCAAAGCCCGCACCTTATGGACATCATTTGTGCCTCACCACCTCAAAACGCTCAATTTTGTAGGGCTCATGGGGAAGCAACCCCGCCTTTTGCACGGCGATTTTGATTTGGTCTTTGACGGTGTCCACGCCTTCCAAATGCGGCAGCAACAGCCCTCTTTTGTGCCCATAAGAGACAATAATGCCATAACGGGCAGGGTCCAACTCCTTGGTGGAGCTGACAAGTTCCGCCTGCCCCAACACATCCACGCTATAGACTAAGTGGGGCAATTCTTCTTTTCTCACCGCCTCAAACCGCGGGTCATATGCCCCGGCGCTGATGGCGTTTTGAATGATTTCTTTGGCAATGTTGTCCTCTGTGGGCATAATCGTGCCAATGCACCCCCGCAGCTTTCCGTCTTTGTATAGTGTCACAAACACCCCGGCTCTATCTTGCAACAATTCTTTGTCCGTATCTTGCGGCGGCTCAATCATGCGATTTTCATTCACATATGTTTCCAGTGTTTTTCTGGCAAGTCTCACATAGGCATCTTCTTTTGTATGCATTTGGTTTTCTCACTTTCTGTCTATTTTCTCACCTGCTCAAAGTGCTGCATCAGGCGTTTTGACCCATCACTTCATAGGCGGCAACGGCATAGCCCACGCCAAAGGGTCCTTCGTAGGAATACAGCCTCGGCTCCACTGCCTTACCCTGCAGTGCCCCTGCCATAACAATAAAGGGTTTCAGGCCGCATTCAGCTGCCATCGCTACCATTTTTTCATCAAATTTCATGAATTGTTCAAACTCACCCTTGGCAAAGACCTGCGTGATTTCCTTATCAAATTCCACGCCCTCCTGTGCAAACCCGTAGGGTCCTTCCTGCTTCAATTTGTGCGACAAGTCTCCGCTGGCAACAATGACCACATCGCGCAAATTGAAGCAGGAAGGAC
>CALFLU010000063.1 GCA_937880125.1 uncultured Eubacteriaceae bacterium | reverse complement strand
GCTCATCTGCAATCCCTCTTTTCATGCAGTGAGCAAAAGGCGTTGGTTGGTAAAATCTTGTCATTGCATGAAAAGAGGGATTGCAGATGAGCGGCGCATATGAGAAAGTGAAGCTTTCAAGGGCAAAGGACCGTCCTACGACCTTGAAATATATTGAAAGTTTGTTTGAAGATTTTATAGAATTTCACGGAGATCGCTACTTTGCGGATGATAGCTCCATCATTGGCGGCATTGCATCTTTTAACGGCGTGAGTGTTACGGTAATCGGCATCGAAAAAGGTGCCGGAACCAAAGAAAAGATACATCGCAATTTTGGCTCTCCAAACCCTGAAGGGTATCGAAAAGCGCTGAGGCTCATGAAACAGGCAGAAAAATTTTGTCGCCCTGTGGTGTGCATTGTGGATACGGCGGGGGCATTTCCGGGCATTGGCCCGGAGGAGCGTGGACAAGGTCTTGCCATTGCAAGTAATTTAATGGAAATGATGACATTAAAAACGCCGATTATCTCTATTTTCATCGGCGAAGGAGGCAGTGGCGGTGCCCTTGCCCTGGCGGTGGCTGACGAGGTGTGGATGCTGGAAAACGCCATGTATTCGGTGATTTCGCCCGAGGGTTGCGCCAGTATTTTGTGGAAGGATCCCAAACGGGTAAAAGACGCTGCAGAGAGTTTGAAACTGACGGCAGAGGATATGTTGAAATTGAAAGTCGCAGAGAAGATTATTCCCGAAAACAAAAAGGATTTTTCTGCGACGAGCAAAATAATCAAAGATTTGTTGGTAAAATTTTTGAAAGAAAAGCAAGATACGGATATTGCGACACTGTTGGAAAACAGATATCAACGGTTCCGTGCTTTTGGAGAATTTTTTGAAAATTGACGGGTGTGCAGTTTTAAATAGAGAAAATAAAATAAGAGGCATAGATGCCTCTTATTTTATTGCAAAGATTGCTTTATTGTTTTTCATTGAAGTAGCGGTTGCGGTGGTAAAAGAATCATCGACGGGGCTAAATAAAGCGGCATTACTGTTTGGTCAAATTGTTTGTATGTATGGACTATCATGTTATTTTGTGCTTGCTTAAAAGTAAGGCTTTCTCTGTATCGTGAAAGTTTGAAAAGAATTTGGTTGACACAAGCTATAAACTGCATCGAGTTATTTTAAATGCATGTTTCGGCATATAAAAATTTAGGGTATAATAAATTGATAAAAAAGTTTTGAGGAGAACAAATTGAAAAAAGTAACGATATTTACAACGCAGTCCTGCGGATATTGTCAAATGGCAAAAACTTTTATGACACAAAATAATATTCAATATACGGAACGGGATATTCAAAAAGATGCCAAGGCAAGAGAGCAGCTTGTTAAACGAAACATCAGCGGGGTGCCGGTGTTGATGATCGGCAGCGATATTGTCGTGGGTTTTGACAAAGAAAAAATTCTTGCGCTTGTGGATCACCGCATTGCCGCTTGCCCGCAATGCCAAAGTAAAATGCGTGTACCCAACAACAAGGGCAAACTGAGTGTAACTTGCCCGTCTTGTAAAAATGTCTTTGAATGGACGCCATAGAAACTAAAACCATTAAAAATCCCTTGTGATGCATGGGATTTTTGCAGCGAAAAATCTGCTTATACGGAGGAGTAAAATGAAATGGTTCAAAAAAAAGACTGAAGAAAAACATTTAACGAAAAAATCGATTTTTGATGGCGGATATGACATCGATAAGAGCAACTGGCGTGAGGTGTTTTCGGCCTGTTTAGGCAAGATGCGTGCCATTCAGAATGCTTGCGGTGAATTTGTGGTCAAAGACAGAGATTGGAATGTTGATTTTCAAAGAGGGGTGATACTCTTTGGTCGAGACGAATATCCTTTGCAGTTTATCGGCAGCGAGTCTCAGATTCAAAATACATGGCTTTGGGGTTGGGTAAATATCAACGGATTTGATAAAAGATTGCTCACCCTTGCAAACAAAACCAATGCGTTGGGCAAAAACTGGAGGCTGGAACCGCTGATCAATGAATCAATGGCATTGGACGAAGAATTAAACGGGCACAATCTCTCGATTATCACTTGCGGAATCTCGGACGAAAAACTGTGTTATTATAAGTGCCCTTATTCGGGCGGTGCCGCCTATGTGGCGCTGTCAAACGTGCCGGATGCGGTGTTTGAGCCGGTGCCCATTCAGCGCTTTGTGCGCACTGCCTTGGAGTGCATGGAGCAGTACAGATTAAATGACAAAATATTTATTGAAAGCTTTTTACGCTGGAACAATACACCCTATGAGTGGCAGGAAGAAAATAGACTCGTTGCCCATTTTGAGCAAGACTTAACCGTATTATTTGAACCGAGTCGGGATGGGTTGCGTATATTATCCATAACATTCGATTGACGCAAAGAAATGTTTGTCAGTAGGAATGCGTCTTTGCGTTGTGATGCGTGGTGTTTTTGCAATAAAATATTTTTTTTCAGTGAATGATGAAAATTTTCAACGAATAGTCTTTTATGAAAATGCACCGAAACGGTGCATTTTTCATTTGGCAAGTTTGTCCACGAGAACAATGATTTCGTTGATTTTTTCGTGTTGTTCGGCGGTTTCTAAGGTATTTTGCACACAGGAGGTGAGGTGGGCATGCAAAATTTCACGGTTGAGATTTCGCAAAATGGCTTGGGTTGCCAAAAGCTGGTTGGAGATGTCGACGCAGTATCGGTCTTCCTCCACCATTTTGATGAGGCCCTCAATTTGTCCGCGTGCCGTTTTAAGAAGCCGCATGGTCTTTTTTTTGTCCGCTTTCATGATAATCCTCCTCAATCATTTGTAACGGAAAGAACCTCATATCCCGCATCGGTAACGGTCTTTTTTAACAGCGCATCATCAATCGGTTCAGACAGCGTGAGGCGCGCGATTTTTTTGTCCAAATCCACTTCGGCGTCGACGCCTTCAAGTGTGTTAAGGGCTTTTTCTACTGCGGCTTTGCAATGAGCACAGCTCATGCCTTCGATGTGCAGGGTCTTCTGTAGTTTCATTGGTTTTTCTCCTAATAATAAATTGGTGGAACCTAGGGATATGTCAGCCGTTTTTTTGGGGAAAACGGGGTGGAAAAATTTTAGGCGCAGTGCGTTGGTTACGACAAAAATGCTGCTTAAGCTCATGGCACCAGCGGCAATCATGGGGCTGAGCGTCCAGCCAAGCAGGGGATAAAGTGCGCCTGCTGCCAGGGGAATGCCCAAGGCGTTGTAGAAAAACGCCCAAAAGAGGTTTTGCTTGATGTTGCGGATGGTAGCCTTGCTTAGAGATATGGCGATGAGTACATCCATCAAATCACTTTTCACCAGGACAATATCCGCTGAGTCAATGGCAATATCGCTGCCTGCGCCAATGGCTATGCCAACATCGGCACGGGCAAGGGCCGGGGCATCGTTGATGCCGTCACCCACCATGGCCACATGTCTGCCTTCCTTTTGCAGGCGGCGCACATGGGCTTCTTTGTCCTGGGGCAAAACCTGGGCTATAGCCGTGTCAATATCGAGTTGGCTTTGAATGGCCTCGGCTGTTTTTTGATTGTCTCCCGTGAGCATGATGACATCAATGTTCATGGCCTTAAGTTGTCTGATAGCTTCTTTGCTTGTGGGTTTGATGGTGTCGGCTACGGCAATGACGCCCAAAACTTTGCCTTCATCGGCAAAATAAAGCGGCGTTTTGCCCTCGTCGGCAAAGGCGTTGGCTGTTTGTTGCGTCAAACCAAGGTCTATATTTTTTTCTCGTAAAAAGTAGGCATTGCCTGCCAGGTATATGTTGCCGTCAATTGTCGCTTGAAGACCTTTGCCGGGGTGTGCCCGGAAATTTGTCACTTTTAAAGCGGCAATATGATGTGCCTCGGCATAGGAAACGATGGCGTGTGCCAGGGGATGCTCGGAGGACTGCTCCAGGGACGATGCAATTTGCAGCAAATGATCTTGCAAGACGCCCTGTGCGGTGAAAATATCTGTGACTCGCGGACTGCCTTCGGTGATGGTTCCCGTTTTGTCGAGTATGATGGTATCGATGTGGTGTGCATTTTCCAGTGCCTCGGCGGATTTAATCAAAATGCCGTTGGAGGCGCCTTTGCCTGTGCCGACCATAATGGCAACAGGGGTGGCCAGACCCAGTGCACAGGGGCAGGAAATGACCAGAACAGCAATGCCGATGGACAAGGCAAAACTGAAAGGTTTGCCTGCAAGGAGCCAAATGACCGTGGCAGCGACGGCAATGAGCATGACGATGGGTACAAAAATGCCGCTGATTTTATCTGCGAGCTTAGAAATGGGTGCTTTGGAAGAAGAAGCTTCCTCCACAAGTTGTATGATTTGTGATAAGGTCGTGTTTGCACCAATCTTTTGTGCTTCAAATTTAAACGCACCCGTTTTATTGATGGTCGCCGAAATAACGCTGTCGCCCACGGTTTTTGTGACAGGAATGCTCTCGCCGGTGATGGCGGACTCATCAATGGTGCTGCTGCCTTCGACGATGACGCCGTCTACGGCAATAGCCTGACCGGGCTTGACCAAAACAATGTCGCCGACGACAATATCGTCTGCGGGGATTTCGACTTCTTTATCACCGCGCATTACCGTCGCCGTTTTTGGCGCCAAATCCATGAGTTTTTCGATGGCTTGGGTTGTTTTGCTTTTGCTGCGGGATTCTAAGAATTTACCTAAAGTAATAAGTGTCAAAATCATTGCAGCAGACTCAAAATATAAATTCATCGCATACATCATGGCAACGTCATTTTGTCCAAGACCCAAACTGCGACCGATGACAAAAACGGCATAGATGCCATAAATTAGGGCTGCAGTGGAGCCGATGGCGATTAAGGAATCCATATTCGGTGCCCGTGAGTAAAGGGAACGAAAACCCGATTGATAGTATTTGCGATTAACATAGACGATAGGAAGTGTCAAAAGAAACTGAAGAAACGCAAAGGATACCGCGTTGGATACATCGTGCGCCCAGGCCATAAAAGGCCAAGAAAACATATGCCCCATGGAAATATACATCAGGGGAATCATAAAGACAAAGGAGATGATGAGGCGAGTCTTCATAAAAGACAATTCTTGCTTTGCGCTTTGCTCGACAGTGTTTGATGGCGCGGGTGTTGACGAAGCAGGAAGAGATGCACCGTACCCCGCTTTTTCTACGGCGGCAATGATATCGTTGAGTGTGATAACGGACGGGTCATACTCCACAACCATGCTGTTTGTCAGCAAGTTTACATCGGCATGGCGAACGCCGTTGAGCGCTGAGACATCTTTGCCGACCCGTGCCGAGCATGCCGAACAAGTCATTCCAGTTACCTGAAGTTTTTGTTTCATGGTGCGCCTCCGCGAAAATATACTATACCCC
>CALFLU010000062.1 GCA_937880125.1 uncultured Eubacteriaceae bacterium | reverse complement strand
TCTTCTTTCCTCAGCGCTATGAATTCATCACACCACTGCCCAACCCCCTGTGGGCACTACTCACCTTTTGTCTCGGAACTTTTCCGCAAAAGCATATTTGTATTTTCTTCTTGCATCTTTATTTTTAGTATGATATAATAATATTTAAAGACGGAATACATCCGTCTTTTTTTATTTTCACCCTTATTTTCTTTTTTTATCTTGATTGCCTTATATGCGTTTCTTTTTTTACCTATTTAACTTCCCCCGTGTCGCTCAAAATCCTTATTCGTGCCATTTGCACTATCCTTGCATTTATCGCGTATTCCTCGCCGAACACACGCCTTATTTTTATCTGTTCCCCTGTCCGCATTTCTCTTTTTTTTACACCACCACCCTCTTCTCGCCCGCGCCAAAGCCGCTCATCCTCGGCCCGTCTGCGCCAAAAACCTCCGCCGCGCTCAGCGCCACCCTGCCTGCACCGCGCCCCTGCCGCACCTGCTGCTGACAACACGCGTGCAGCGCAATGGCGTGCGCCATGACGCAGTCGTCCTTCGCCCCCGCCTGCGCCTGTGGCCGTCCCCGCTCGTCCCGCACAAAGCTCAGCATCTGCTCCAGCGTCTTTTTGTCGCAAATCGTCTCGGCATAATCCCGCACATGCCCCACCAACCCCGCAATAATCAGCGGTCGGCTCTTGCTGTCCGTGCGAAAGCCGAAGGCATGCATCGGCCGTTGCGTGTAGCGGTCCACCGCCTGACGCACATATTGCTTCGGATAACTCAGCTGCTGCAGCCGCCTGACGGGATACGTCGAAAAATTCACCTCCACGGCCACCAGCGCATCGTTATAATAACGCCCGAGACAGTATAACTGCTCCGCAAAAATATCCTCGTCCGTCTCCATGTCCATCACAGCCACCTGCATCGTCGTCGTGGCGTCCACCACACTGGCAATGAAATCATCGCTGCCCTCCCCCGCCGTGTCCGCGCCAATGGCATAATACTCACCCGCCGCAGGGGGCGCATAGATCCGCACCCAGCCGTGTCTGTCCTCCACAAACCGCACGTTGCTGAGCAGATATCCCTGCTCGTCAATGCGCATCGTCAAGTCATACTCAAACCGCCCCACCTGCACAGGCGCGCCAACCTCGCCCAGCCGTTTTGTCACACGCTCTGCATCAAAAACCGACTTGCCAAACACGCCCCACTGATTTTCATAGTACACGCTGTAATAATACGGATCCGTCCGCCGAAATCCCTCCAGCACCGCCACAGCCTCTTGGGGCAAAAACCGATTGTCCCGAAAGGTGCTCTCGTGTACCCTGCAATTGGGCAGCGCGCGGTCAAAAAACCGCCGCTTGAGCCAGTGCAAAATCGAAATCGGATTAAAGGTCAAAATAATCTGCATATAGTCCGACTTGTCGCACCTGCAGCGAATGTCCAGCTGATTAAAATCCGCCTCCGTCAGGTCCGTCGCCTCCTCAATCCACACCCCTGTTATGTTATAATACGACTTCAGCTTTTCGGGATTATCGATGCCGCAAAACACGATTTCGTTGCCCGTGGCGTTGTGCTTAATCTTCATGGGCGTCTCCGTACACTTAAATTCTCCCGCGTCAAAATGCTCGGCAATCTGTCCCCTAAGCTGCGCATAACAGCTCTCCCGCAAGCTTTTTTCCACCTTGCGCACCACCAAAAACTTGTGATAGCCGCCCCGGGCGCACCTCTCAAGAATCTTCCGCCCCGCAAAAATGCTCTTGCCGCTGCCCCCGCCGCCCTTGAGCACCAAATACCGGCTCTCATCGGCATACAACGGCAAAAACGCCACATTGCTCGTCTCCAACAACCGCATCTCGCCCTCACTCAACACCCCCGCCTCCATTTTTTCCCTTTTTTCAATATCCCCCAATACCACCCCACTCAACTCCCTTACCCCCTTTATTTCTCTTTTCTGAATTTCTTCCTTTGCCGCCTCACTTACCGTCCCCGCTGCTCCCTTACTCAACGCCCTTGTATCGCATTTTTTCTTTTCAGAGATTCCACCTTGTTTCAATTCCATCAAACCACCTCACTTGCTCTCTGCTTTGCTTATCGAACCCACCGCCGTCATTTCGTTACTCACAATATTCCCCGCTGCTTCCTCACTCAACGCCCTTATCCCCGTTTTCTCTCTTTTCTTAATATGCCCCGCTGCCGCCACCGATTGAATATCTCCCTTTTCTATCTTCTCCTCATCCGTTCTATCTTTCTTCAATTCCATCAAACCACCCGCCTTTCTTTCACTCTCTTGCTTATTGGACTCCCCGCCGTCATCTCTCTAATCCTCATCTAACCGCCCTTCCCCACACATCTCTCTATTTCACAGCGAACCCACCATCGTCATTTCTCTTTTGCCTGTTCAACCTACCGCCGCCATTTCATCTCTTCTTTATCATCTCGACCCACCGCCATCATCTCTCATCCTTATCTGGTTGACCTTCCCCGCACATCTCTCTATTCCGTTTTGACCCAACGCCGTCATTTCTCTATATCAATAATCCCTCCGTCTTTTTTTCTCTCATTTTTCCCAATAAAAAACAGCAAACCCCTTTTGGAGTTTGCCGCTGTCCACTTTCCTGCCCTACGGCTGATATTTCTTTACCTTTTCCGCCAATGCCATATTTGCTGCATAATCCTTATCGCCATCTAAGCCAAACGCCTCAAAAATCTCGTTTTTGCTCTTCTTATTGGCGGGATCTCGCATATCATAGCCAATTTCTCTATAATAGCTGTCGTTGGATTGCGTTGCAATACATTGTTCCAAATTGTTTAAATTGAGCGAAAAGCCCACTCCGCCGCTGCCAAATCTTTTCTGATACCATTCACGATCTTTATATCGATCATACTCATCGCGTGACATTTCCCGATAAATCAGCCCAAATTGTAAAAAAGCACTCCCCTTATCCGAAAGAATATTTTTCGGTCCGCCCTCTATCGGCCCACCGTCCAAATCCCGACAAGTAACGGGACGGTTTCCGATAATTTTATATTCTCCGTAATAAATATTGTTGTCCATAACCATATATGACGGCATTGCAAGACCTCTTTCCATCTCGTCAATGTCTACGACCATCTCATCACTTATCTTGTGATATACCTTTACAACCAGCGGTGTTCCTATTCTGTCAAGACCGTAATTTTTGTTCTTTTTAAATTCTTCCGTCTTCCTTCTTTTCACCACATCAATTAATATTTTTCCAAAACCATATTGTCTTCTGCCGTATTTAAAAGCAAAAATATCCCCTTCTTTGTATTGTTGATGAACCCGTTTTGCGGTTTTAAAAGCATGCAATTCCACTAAATCCGCCTCTGTGCTATCCGCCATCCAACCTGTCAACCATTCATTCAAGCTCTCCAACCCTTGCTTCTTCTTTAATTTTTCTAGATAATAATTTGTCTGTGTAGTGTAGTTGACAATTTGCGCATACCCGTACCCAAAAGAAAAATACATGCCGCTTAAACTAAAGCTTCGTGTCGCCGTATGATTGAATTTTTTCGGTTTTCCACGTTTCGTCTTCGGCAGCACAATCGTTTTGTTTTCAGCCGTTTGCTCATAAAGTTCATATTCTTGATATTGTTTTTCATCTAAAGTAATTGCCCTTTTTATGATATCGCCATCGAAATAATAATAACTGTCCCTCATCTGTATAGGTTCCCAATGGCGCTCAAGGGGATCAAGTCCCACATATTTCCTCTGTTCATTGGTCAACATAAATTTCGGTTCACTCATTTTTCCATTGCCCCTTTAATGCCTTGTTTTTCTTCGTCCAAATTTGTGTTTTGTGTATTCCATTTTATTATATCACCCATAACCTGTTTTTAATTCGCTGAATTTGTCGTTCTGTCCTTTTTAACATTCTCAAATCATCAAAAAAAGACGCTTGCGCGCCTTTCTCTCTTAAGTCGTGACTTCCTTCTTTTTTTTCTTGCTTTTTTCCAGCGGCACAACCGCCAATGTCTTACCCAATGGTGCCAACACCTTCAAAATCGTGTCGATTTGCGGGCTGGTTTTTCCTCGTTCCATGCGCGCGATAATCGGTTGTTTTACGCCGCTCAATTCCTCCAATTTCTTTTGTGAGATACCCCTCTCCTCGCGTGCCTCAATCAATTCTCCGATAATCGCAACCCGAAGGTCACTGGCAGCAATTTCCTCAGGCGTAAACAACTCCTTGCGCACCTCTTGCCAGCTGTGTCCCGCAGCACTGACTTGGTTTTTATTTTTTTCACTCATGTTTGCTTACTCCTTTCCTGATAGTCAAGCAATGCCCTCTTAGCACGCTCTATTTCCCTTTTCGGTGTTTTTTGTGTTTTTTTCACAAAATGATGCAGTAATACAAATCCCCCTTCATACCGCGCCGCAAACAAAATTCTGTCCCTCGTCGGCCTGATTTCCCAAATCTCCCCCTCAAGATGCTTCACATAAGGCATGCCAATCCTGGTTCCGTACATGCTCAAAGCCTGAATGTAGTCGTTGATTTTTGTAAGCTTAATTCGACTCTCTTTGTCGTTCTTTCCGCGCAATGTTTGCAGGTATTCCAATACAGGCTCTTTTCCGTTTTTGTCTTTATAAAATACAACTTGATACATAGGCTCTCCAACATTTGCCGTCTTGTATTGACAATGTCATTATAAAAAGAACTTCGCGCATTGTCAAGTACTTTTAAGTTATTAACGTTTCGTCCTTTCGCTACATCGGTTTCCTGCCGCCGCCTACCGTTTTGCCCATTTTCATTCACCTCTATATTATCTCTTTTGTGCTTATCGAACTCCCCGCCGTCATTTCTCTTCTCCGTTATCTCTCAGACCTTCCCCAAACATCTTTCCATCCTGTTTTGACCCACCGCCGTCATCTCTCTTTTGCCTGTTCGACCCACCGCCGCCCGCTCTGTGGCTCTTTTCAACCTGTTCCGTTTCATCTCTTTCCCACCCCCACCCAATAAAAAACAAGAGGCAATGCCTCTTGCTTTGTTGTTCAATCTCTATATACCTAAAACAAAATCCCTACTCCAACTTCTCCTCGCCGTCGTCAAAATAAACCTCGTCTTGTTCCTCCTCGTCATAGACAACCCAGCCGCCATGCTCGCCGCGGCCGATGCTGCAATCCCTCGAGCCGCTTTCAAGCACCATCTCCATAATGTGCTCAAAATCCTCCAGCATCTCAGCTGCCTCGCCGTCCGTCACATCAATTTGTGCCGCAATCACAGCGCCGCCCTCTTCTTCCAGCGTCACGGTCATCGGGCACCACAGCGCCACTTCTTCGCCTGTCGCCTGCTTCTTGCGTGCCATGGCAGGCGCCCACTTTGTTGCATAAAACCTGCGCAGACTCTCGCCGAGGTTATATCCCCAAATGCTGATATGCGTCTCATAGGCCTCCTTGGCAATGCCAAGACCCATGGGCAGCACAATGCCCACAAACACATTCAGCTCGGGGCAACTGTCCGGCGCACAGTGCAGCACCACGCGCGGAGCATATCCGTCAAAAAACAAATCCCCCTCGCCGTCAAGCACGGGCTCCAAATACTCGCCCTTCCACCCGGCGCATACATTGGCCTCCATGTCCAGCGTGTGCAGGCCATAATGCTGACTCATGTCCAAATACACCACCGCCGCCAAATAGCAGCCAATGTGCACCTCGTCCGCAAACTGCGCCAGCGCCGCGTCCATATCATAATCGTTGGCCGTCAAAAATGCGCGCACTTGCTCAAACTTCGCCTCTTCAAAGTCCACCGCGCGCGCTCCCTGCGCCATTACATACTTGCCATCTCGCTTCTCCAGCGAAAAAAACTCACCCGCCAACACACCCCCTGCAC
>CALFLU010000061.1 GCA_937880125.1 uncultured Eubacteriaceae bacterium | reverse complement strand
AGCTGTTCCTCGGGTTGCCTCCTAAACGGAGGGATTTTTTATTCTCTTTTTTATCAGGGAAATGATTTGAGCTTATTTCCCAACCTGTTTCAGTCGTTTTCTCTTTTTTTGCTTTTATCCCCCAACGGTATGAAATCCCACGATACGCCTTTTGGGGCATATACTTTTGATCCATTTTGATTTAAGTATACATCATAGCCGTTGTTTGTTTTGTTACTACTTTTATAGGCAAGGAGACTTTTTCCATGGCACGAGAACCCTTTAGCCTGTCTAAGGCCATTCGCATCATCACCACACCTCCCATAGCGGCGCTATTGTCGCTGCTGATTCTCTATGGCGCCAAACCCCATGCGTTCGGGTCGGTGGGTCAACTTATCGCCATGATTGTTTTTCTCGTTCTCATTCCGCTGTCTGCCTATTTTTTGCAGCCCTTACTTAAAAAATATCGACACGCCGGCCGAGAAGGACAGCGCAACTTGGCGTTGATTATGACTTTTTTCGGCTATTTGTCAGGCCTTGTTGCCGCATTGCTCACCCGCGCACCCAAGGCTGTATTTTTTATTTATCTCGTCTACTTTGTTTCGGGTCTGTTGATTTTGTTTTCCAGCAAGGTGCTTCGTTTCAAAGCCAGCGGCCACGCCTGCGGCATTGCAGGCCCCGTTGCCCTCCTTGTCTATGTCTTTGGCGCACCGGGGCTCATTGGCCTCATTGCACTGGTTGCCGTGTTTTCTTCTTCCTTGCGCCTAAAGCGCCACAGCCTTGGCGAACTCGTCGCAGGCTCTTTCATTTCAGCAGCTACCCTGGTTGTGTTAATTCTTTTTATTCAACAGCCTTTTGCATAAACAAACCGCTCTATAGAGCGGTTTATCGATACTTCTTACAATAATTTTTCTGCCCATTCTTCTTGGTTAAATCCCAACAACACAAAATCTTTACCCACAACGAGGGGGCGTTTTACCAGCATGCCATCGCTTGCCAATAAATCGAACTGCTCTTCTTCGCTCATTTCTTTTAACTTGTCTTTAAGACCCAATGCACGATATTGCATGCCGCTCGTGTTAAAAAACTTTTTCAACGCCAATTTACCTTTTGCATAATAGTCTTTTAATTTCTGTTGATCGGGATTGTTTTCTTTGATGTCAACCAATTCATAGGACACTTGATGTTCGTCCAACCACTTTAAGGCCTTTTTGCATGTGCTGCATCGGCTGTAACAATATACTTTCATTGCCTTTCCTTTCTAAAACAAATTATTTTGCATTTCTGTTTACCATTATACCCGAAAACAGCCTTTTTTGCTTGATATCGCTGACAATATTATTCTTGTCAGTTTCGACACACCCCAACGAATATGATATAATACACCCATCCTTTATTCGTAATTTTCTTGCAGGAGGTATTGTTTTATGAAAACCGTCGGTTTTGTCGGACTCGGCATCATGGGAAAAGCCATGGTCAAAAACCTTTGCAAAGCAGGTATCGCGCCATTGATTTATGACATTGCGCGCCTGCAGAAAAAAGATGCACCCTTTGCCGAAGAACTCCTTGCCCTGGGTGCCGTGCCCAAAAACGCCGAGCAAATCGGTGCCGAAAGTGACATCCTCTTTTTGATGCTCAACGACGGCCCCACCGTGCAAAAACTGCTCTTTGAAGAGGGCGTTGCCAATCATTTGCGCCCGGGCAGCATTGTGTGCGATTTCAGCTCCGTCAGCCCGGTGGAGTCTGTTTTTTGCGCAGATAAATTATTTGCATCAGGCGTCGCCTTTATGGACGCCCCTGTCAGCGGCGGTGACAAAGGCGCCATCGAAGGCACCATGTCGATTATGGCGGGGGGCAATGAAGAAATCTTTGATACCCTCAAGCCTTATTTTGATATTCTCGGCGGCTCTTCCATTTTAATGGGTGATGTCGGCGCGGGTTCCGCAACCAAGCTCGTCAACCAAATCATCGTCGGCTTAAATCTCGTGGCCATTTCCGAAGGATTTGTGCTCGCGGCAAAAGCGGGCGCTGATCCCAAGAAGGTTTACGACGCCATCAAGGGCGGCCTTGCGGGCAGTGCGGTGCTCGAACAAAAGATTGACCGCATTCTTCAGCATGACTACCGACCCGGCGGCCGCATGACCATTCACCAAAAGGATATTCGCAATGTCATGAGCGCTGCGGCAAAACTCAATGTTCCTCTTCCCTTTACTTCGCAGCTGGCGGCTGTCTTTGATGCCCTGGAAGCCGCAGGTCGCATGGACGATGACCACAGCGGCATCATCCAATATTTTGAATCCCTGGCAGACGTAGTTGTAAAACAACAATCCTAACCCATGCAGTCAATCTTAATCGCAATAAAAAAGCAAGCTTTAGCTTGCTTTTTTGTCGGCTTTTGTCTTAAACTGCTGTATATCCGCCATCGATGGGCAAAATTACGCCGGTTACATAGGAAGCTTCGTCGCTTGCCAGGAAAATAGCGCCTGCATTGAGCTCCCCTTCGTTGCCATAACGTCCCAGAGGAACAGTGGCTTTCATGTATGCCGTAAATTGGTCGGTGTTGAGTACATCAACGGTCAATTCGGTTGCAAAGTATCCGGGGCAAATGGCATTACAAGTGATGTTGTATTTTGCCAATTCCGCTGCAACGGCACGTGTAAAGTTGACTACACCGCCTTTGGAAGCATGATACGCCACGGTATCAATTGCCGTGTTGCCAACCATGCCGTACATGGAAGCAATGTTAATGATACGTCCGTATTCTTTTTTCTTCATGATGTTGGCAAATGCTCTTGTTACATAGAACACGCTGTCCAAGTCTGCGCTCATGGTAAAATCCCATTCTTCGTCAGTCATTTCCAATACGCCTGCATTTTTTGCCGATCCTGCACAGTTTACCAATACGTCTACTTTGCCGAATTCAGCTTCCACTTTGGCTGCTGCTTCGTTTACAACGGCGGGAACCGTAACGTCGCACTGTACTACCATGCATTTTACGCCTTTTGCGCGAATTTCTTCGGCAAGTGCTTCCAGTTTTTCGACACGTCTTGCCATGATCACTACGTCAGCGCCTTGTCCTGCAAAACCTCTTGACATTTGCGCACCCAAACCTGAGGATGCACCCGATACTACTACTACTCTTCCTTTTAAATCAAACATAAATACCTCCACAATATTTTTATATGTTGATATTGAGATTATACCAATTCATAGAAAGAATGTCATTACATTTTTGATAATTTTTTATCAATTCCTATTATCGATTTTTATTTTCGCCTGATTAGGAGCCACTTGTCAGAACCAACTCTGCCGCAACGGCCGAGATCATGACTTTTCTGACCAATAACATCTCCTATCATAAACGCGCACCGCCCGATTGCAGGCTTTGCGAAGTTGCACCATTAAACACAATCACAAGCCGCAAACACCTTAGAAGGCAGCAGGGTTTTTGGACAGACATTTTTATCGCACCGATATGCTTGTGTTTCCATCAAGAGAACTAAAAACGGCAGCAACCAAGTCCATTTATGCCGTTGCCGCCGTAAACATCCTTTATGAAGCCCTTTCTTTTTCACAGGTAGTAGTTTTACACACCGCCGCGTTCAAGGGCTTTTAAAAAAAGAAGTTGTTTTTGGAGCTGTTCCTCAACATAATCGAAAAGCGATGCATTAAAATCATTGACGTCTTGATTGATTTGCTTCACATTTTCCATCAGCGCCTGACGTTGGGCAGCATCATAAGCCGAATGCTTGTCGAGCGCCATAATTAACACACTGTTTTCTTTATCCAGCTGTTCCGCAAAAGTCTTTTCTTCTTGAAAAGAAGGTTTAACAAACAACAACTCCAAGTTTCCTTTAACCGGTATAGCGTATATTTCTTTTTCTTCTTTTCCATTCGTTGCTTTTTGCGCAGGCACTGTAATATCTGCCTCCAATTCTCTTATCCTATACTTTTCTGCCAAATTATCAGCCAAAGCAGCCATACCTGCCAGCTCAAAATCTTCTTTGCTCAACGTTCGAATCTGCAATCTTATTTTTTCTTTTTGTCGATCGAAATATTCATCATGTGTTTCATGCTTAAAAAGTGTAATCATCTCTTTATTCCCTTCTTTTATCTATTGTTTATCGGTTTTTTTCGCTAACACCCGTGCACATTTCCATGCAATATCCTCAGGCATCAGTTTATTTTTATTTTATTATAACACATTGTTTTTTTCCTTTCTCTGTAAAAAAGTTCCTTCGGAAAAACAACTTTCAGAAATATATTGACAAATAAAACACAATGCTGTATTATTGAAAATATACCACATGCAGGAATGTTGTTCCGCAGAAAGGAACTTAATGCAAGTCGAAAAACCCCGCGATACCAACGTGCTTCAATCGGTCGACAATGTCTTGCGCCTCATTGAAAGGCTGCAGCAAAACGGCCCCATGGGCATCACCGAACTCAGCAAAGATCTGCGTTTGGGCAAAAGCACTGTCCATCGTCTTTTGTCGACCTTGGAAAATCGCAACTATGTCAAGCAAGATACGCAAAACAGCAAATATATGCTCGGCTTAAAATGGATCGGCATTGGCAGCTCCGTTCTGCAACAACAAAATCTTTTACAAATCATTCATCCCTATCTCAAAAAACTTTCGGAAAAATATAATGAAACAGCCTATTTATCCGTACTCAACGGCGAACAAATGACCTTTGTCGACAAAGTGCTCAGCAAAAACGCCATCATTATGGATATGTCGTTGGGCAGCAGCCTGCAGCCCTATTGCTCGGCAGGGGGAAAAGTCCTGCTCAGCCATCAATCCGCTGAATCTGTTGCCGCATTCCTAAAAGATATCGTCTTTCAAAGGCATACCAAAAACACGCACACCAACGCTGATTCTTTGCAAGAGGAACTGCTTGTTGTGCGCAAACAAGGCTATGCCATTGACAATGAAGAGTACGAAACCGGATTGATATGCTATGCGGCGCCCATTTATCGCTACACCGGTGAAGTGGTGGCTGCCATCAGTCTTTCGGGGCCGGCGGCGCGCATGGAGCGGCGCAAGGATGAGCTGATTGCAGGGGTCATTCAAACAGCGGCAGAAATCTCGCGCGTTTTGGGTTTTAAATCCGCATAAGACAGCGCAATGTTTACTGCAACGATATACTATGCTTTTAAAGCATCATATATATACATTTAAGGAGGATAGATAATGAAAGAAATCAGGTTTCATGGCAGAGGCGGACAAGGCGTTGTAAAAGCAGCCCATTTGATCGTTGATTCTGCCGTCCAAGAAGGAAAGTTTGCACATTTTATACCTTTTTTCGGAGTGGAAAGAAAAGGTTCCCCGGTTTTCGGTTACGGGCGTATCTCCGATACAAAAATCGATCTCAAAACACAGGTTTATAAACCACACTGCGTTATCGTCATGGACGACACGCTTTTAGATGCGATTCCCGTGTTTGACGGACTTCGCGAAGACAGTATCTTTATCATCAACACCACAAAAACACTTGAAGAATTGAACTTGCCCGACACAGTGAAAAAAGCGGCGATTGTCGATGCCAGCAAAATCGCAATCGAAACCATCGGCCGCAACATTCCCAATACGGCAATGCTCGGCGCTTTTGTTAAAGCCACGGGATGGGTCAGCCTGGAACACGTTATGGAAAACACCGACTTGCTCTTCGGCGGCAAAAACCCCGTTGCCACACAAACAGCTTATGACGAAGTGAAAATCTATGATTTGCAGGGAGGTAAGTAATTATGGCAAGAGATTTTATTACGCCCAAAGGCGATGAAGGCATTTATCAAATCGATACGGCGAGCTGGAGAACCTATAAGCCGGTTATGGACAAAGATATCTGTGTTGAATGCGGCATTTGCCTCACCTATTGTCCGGTAAATTCCATTCACAAAGAAAACGAAAAATATATCATTGACCTTTCTTACTGCAAAGGTTGCGGCATTTGTGCAAACGAATGTCCAAAAAAAGCCATTGATATGGTAACAGAGGGGGATAAATAATTATGGGCAAAACAATTGCTATTACAGGAAACACCGCAGCTGCATTGGGCGCTGCGCTGAGCAGACCCAAAGTCATTGCAGCATACCCCATTACACCGCAGTCGTCGGTTGTTGAGTATGCCGCTTCCATGATTGCTGACGGTCAGCTGCAATCTTCTATGGTACAAGTAGAATCCGAACACTCCGCAATGAGCGTTGTGCAGGGTGCGGCAATGGCAGGTGCCAGAACCTTTACCGCTACATCCGCTCAGGGCCTTGCATTGATGTATGAACCATATTTTCGTATGTCCACACTGCGTCTGCCCATGGTTATGGCCGTTGCAGGCAGAGAAATGACCGCACCCGAAACCATTTGGAGCGGACACCAAGACACCATTTCCGTGCGTGACGCAGGCTGGATTCAAATTTATGTTGAAGACAACCAAGAAGCTTTGGATATGATTATCCAAGGATACAAACTGGCGGAAGACAAAGATGTATTGATTCCTGTCAACATTTGCTATGACGGATTTTATATTTCGCATCTCTATGAGGGCGTTAATATTCCCGAACAAAGTGAAGTAGATGCCTACTTGCCGCCTTACAAACAAGAACACGTGATTCTTGACCCCGAAAAACCCATGGCCGTAGACCCGATGACACCGGGCAACTTGGTTATGAAATACAGAAAAAGCCATCTTGACGCCATGCAAAGAGCCTTTGCTGTTTTGGATAAAGCAGACAAAGACTTCGGCGATCAATTCGGTCGCTACTACGGTGGCACAGTAGAAGAATACAAATGTGACGATGCGGATATTGTTCTCATCACCATGGGTGCCATGAGCGGAACAGCCAAAGCGGCAGTAGACGAAAAACGCGCACAAGGCGTAAAAGTCGGCCTTTTGAAAATCCGTATGATGAGACCTTTCCCCAAACAACAAGTGGCAAAAGTATTGGCAGACAAAAAAGCATATGCCGTTATTGATAAAAACGTCGTATTCGGTTGGAACACCGGCGCTGTATACATGGAAACACAAGCCGCATTAAATCAACTGGGTTACAAAATTGCTTCCCTGCCTGTTATCGGCGGATTGGGCGGCGCCGACATCTCTTTGGAACATATGACAAACGTCATTGAAAAGCTTGAAAAAATGAACAAAGGCGACGACGAGCAAGAATGCTACTGGCTCGAAGATTAAAGGAGGAATTACAGTGAATTATATTGAATTGTTAGATAAAAAACCCGATTTGGTCACACCGGGCACCAGCGCATGCCAGGGCTGCCCTGCAGAACTCAGCTTGCGCGCAACACTCAAAGTACTGGGCGAAAACACCATTATGTGCATTCCGCCGGGATGTATGGCCGGAGCAGGTTGCGTTGGCTGGAACTTTGACAGTGGCCTGAAAGTGCCCGTGCACATTACACTGCTCGACAACACGGCAGCTGTGCTCACCGGCATCAACGAAGCCCACGGCAGAGATGTTACCGTTGCAGCTTTTGCCGGAGACGGCGCAACATCGGACTGCGGATTTCAATCCTTGTCCGCCACAGCGGAACGCGGCGAAAACGTCATTTATATCTGCTATGACAATGAAGGCTACATGAACACAGGTTTTCAGAGAAGCGGCTCCACAACCAAAGGCTCCATGACTTCTACGACTCCCGTCGGCGAAGTGGGCAAAGGAAAAGAGCAGCAGAAAAAAGACCTTCCGCTGATCATGGCAATGCACAATCCCGCATACCTTGCTACGCTTTCTCCCTCTCATATGTCTGACTTTGTTAAAAAGATGGAAAAAGCCAAGAGCATCAAAGACGGATTTGTCTATTTGCACATTTTCAGCCCGTGTCCCACAGGCTGGGGATTTGACGGAGCAAAATCCATCGAAGTTGCACGCAAAGCCGTAGAAACCAATATCTTCCCGCTTTATGAAGTGGATCACGGCGAATATAAACTTACCGTACCCAACAAAAACCCCAAACCCGTTTCGGAACTCTTTGGCATGATGAAGAAGTTCAGACACGTTTCCGAGCAAGGCATTCAAGACGTACAAAACTATGTAGACAAAAAATACAAAACACTGCAAGCCCTTGTAGGACAAGAATAAAACAGATAAAAAAAGAAGCCTGTCGAGACAGGCTTCTTTTTTTATCGCATTAAATGCGGTGATACATCCACTTTCCGCCCCTAAACCTAAGTGCCACCAGCACCAAACGAACGGTTTGCTCAAGGACAATGCCCATCCAGGCGCCGTGCAGTCCCAAATCAAACACAAAACACAACAGCCATCCTGCCAATGGGCGCAAAAACGTAATGCACACCAACGACACCATGGCAATATATTTCACATCCCCCGCAGCTCTGAGGCAGCCCGAATAGATAATCATGGATATTTGCGTGAAGGTAATGACACTCAAATACCACATCGTCATTTGGGCGTATTGCAAAATTTGCGGCTCGTGCGCAAACAGCGTAAAAAACGGCTTTCCGAGAGTAATACACAAAATGGCAACAATCAGCGAAAAAAGCACACCGAGGCGTTGTGCAATGCCACCGTAGATCCGCGCCAAATCGCGCCGCTCTTCGCCGAGGCTTCTGCCCACCAAAGCCACTGCGGCAATGGAAAGCCCGTCTCCCAAGGCAAAGGACAATATCAATACCTGCATACCGATTTGATAAGTGGCAAAAATCGTCGTTCCCAATTTTGCCACAATAATGGCATAGCTCATAAAGCCGATGCGCATAAACAGCTGCTCCGCAAAGGTTCCCGAGGTAATGTTGGTCAATACACGCAGGGTCTCTTTGTCAAAGCGCATTTTGGTAATACCCACAATAGACACAAATTCCGTGCGAAACAACACCGAAATCATGCTGACGACAAAGCCGACGCCGCCGCCAATGACTGTGGCAATGGCTGCACCGCGTATGCCCAGTGCAGGAAAACCAAAGTTTCCGCCAATCAACAAATAATTAAATATAATGTTGACCACATTGGCAATCATCGTTGTTTTCATCGATATTTTTGTGTTGCCCGCACCGCGGTGTGCCGCATTGTTAATGAGTGTTATGATGTTAAACCCAATACCCGCCATGGTGATTTTAAAAAACGTCGTCGCCATTTCATGGGTATCGCTTGCCGAACCCGAAAACCGCATAATGCCGTCGGCAAAGACCACACACAGCGAACTGATCAGTATTGTAAAGGCCACAGCAATGAGTAGTGTCTGTATATGCGCTTTGTTGGCACCCTCTTTGTCATTTTGCCCTTTGCGCCTTGCCACAATGGCCGACAGCGCAATGGAGAGCGAAATAAAAAGCGCAAGGGCAAGCAAGCGCGGCTGCCCGGTAAGCCCCACGGCGGCAATGGCCTCCGGACCCAGCGAAGAGACCATAATGGTGTTGATAATAATTACCGAACTGATCAACAAAGACTCCACCATAGACGGCCAAGCCACGCGGATGGTGTTGCTTAGCATCTGCTTTGTCGGCGGAAGTGCGCCCAGGGGTTTTACATCTCCCAATAGTTTTTTATTATTAAAAAAGTACATAGATTTTTTCCTTAATATTTTCTGAATGAGAAACACTATAACATCTTTTCAAAAAAAGTGCAATATAGATACACCCACTCTTTTTTCAAACAAAAGCGCCTCTTTTCGCAGCGAGTTTTGTCGCTTTTCATACTTATAACAGTGCCGCGACTTAGAAAAATAACAACTGCCTGTTGAAGCGGCAGTTGTTGAGTCCATTTTCTTTGCATTTTCTCAATAGTTCTCTTCAATGACCAGTTTTCCCATATCCCGCAGTTTTTTCGAGATAATTTTTAACACTGTTTGGCGCGGCATTAAACCGAGCTGCTTAAACTTCAACGTACCGTGGGCTTCGTTCATGGCATTGCCGATCATAAACAGCACCACATCTGCTTCATAAAACAAAAGGCAAAGCCTCTCCACCACAGTCAGCTCCAAAAACCTTTCCTCTGATTCGCCCAAAATGTTGTTGACCTGATTGAGCATAATAGCGCCTTCGCTCACCAGATCAATGCCTTTGATCTTATATTCCGGCGGCGTGCCGAAAAGCGACATGGAAGAAGTGACAAAATCCACCTCTTCTCCCATTTCGCGGGCAACCACTTCTAAGGTTGTAGAGCCGCACACCGCATGTTTTCCTTGCTTGCTTAAAAATTTTTCTACAATTTCCTTATCTCGCTCACGACTCACAGGCGGCCCGGTAAAGACCGTGAGCTGCTTTGCCTCCCTGCAGGTGATGACGGCAATGGTCGTATCATCCACATAGCAACCGCCGCTGATTTTTGCCGTCTTGTTCATCACGCGCCGGCCAAGGCTGAGCACATCATCGAATTGAGGAATTTTGCGGTTGATGTATTCGGTGATGCCGTCGATGCCAATGCCCAGCGTGTATTCTTGCCCCAGTCCGGCCTGGGTAACCCCATCGGAAAACAGCAGCAAGCTGTCTTTCAAATCCAAAACCCCCGAGGTTTCTCCCACCACCTCCAGCGCTTCGGCGTTAATTTCTGTTTTCAAGCGCATGGCATATCCGTTTTTGATGATCACAGGATCGGGATTTTCATAAACAAATACCGTAAAATGGCCGTTGTTCATGATTTTTACCGCGCTGAATGCACAAAAGGGAAATTCTTGCTTGCGTGCCGTGTGCATGGACAGCGCCACCGATTCGCAGGCGGCACGCATAGAGTGCCCCGAATCAATGAGCTCCATGAGTCTGTTTGCACAGGTGATCGCCGCAATATTGGCATAGACGCCTGAACCGATGCCGTCGCAAAGAATAAAAATCGTTCGCTCCACCGAGCGGTCGCACAAGGTATAGTCCCCACAGAGAATTTTGCCGGTTTTTAACTCTTGTATGGTATTATTTTCAAAATATTTCACGTTTCAGCCTCAAAATATCCTTATTGCAATTCTTCTTCCGAATACAAGTCCATGAGCCTTTTGACCAACTCTTCGCTTTGGGCGGTGCTTCTGCCCAGATAATGCGCCATTTTTTGAGAAAAGTTGATTTGGTGTTCCAACAGTTCGCGCGCATTTTCCAGCGTCTGATTTTTGATCAAATTCATCTCACCGCTGTCAAAACGCACCTTCGATATGTTGGCAAAAATGCCGATATATTGTTTTTCGTCACGCAGGGCATAGACCACTTCGTGGTACTTAATGCCGTATTTGTTGCGAATGCTCTCATATTGATCCACGCCGCCCGTAACCAGTTTTTCAAAGCTGTCCGCGTCAATCAAATAAGAGATTCGCTTGCCCATCACGGCATTGCTGCACAAAAACATGCTTTGAAATGCCTTGTTCATGTTGATGATTTTAAGTTCATCATCCAAAATCACAATGCCGTTGGGGCTGTTTTCGACAATTTTGTTCGTATGCTGCTGCGCCAGCCGTCTCATATACGGCAGACACATTTCAGCTTCAGCCATGCCCTTGGCAACGGCAATGGCTTTGTCGCGGCAGGTGTTGTAGCCGCATGCCCCGCAGTTGAGCTGCATTTCTACATTGCCTTTGCCCGTTCGGTCCAAAATTTCCGTAATAATGTGTTCCGGAATGCGTTCATCGATGATTTCGTTGTTTTGTACCGTAAACGAAATATCACACGATACCGTATTTTTCTGTTCTTGTTTATTTTTGTCCGCATATTCATAGGCATATTGCAAAACCGCTTGTTTGCGGGCAAATTTATTGTTGTCAATGGGAAAACCGGGTCCGTTGATGCACCCACCCGCACAAAAGAGCGGTTCGGCAACACTGTAAGTCCAATTTTGCGGCGGAATATCAAAAACTTCTTTTACCGAATCCGGCCCGCTCACGTCTAAAATTTCCGCATTGATGACATCGCAGGCAATGTTACCCGTTTTGAGCATACCTCCTTGCAGCGGAAACAGCCTTGCCATGCCCAGCTCACCGTGGCTGTCAAACACACCGTCTTCCAGCGTGCTAAGGTCCATTTCAACATCTTCAAACCATTCAATTAATTCGGTAAAAGTCAGCACTTCATCAATGGCACCCGCATTGTCCGGCCGATAGATTTCTTCTTTTTTTGCCGCACAGGGTCCGACAAACACCACCTTTGTGTCTTCTCCCAAGCGTTGTTTCAACAATCTGCCATGGGCAATCATCGGCGAGGTAATGGGTATCAATTTATCGATAAATTGCGGTCTGTATTTTTCAATATAATTTACCACAGCGGGGCACGCCGTGCAGATAATGCCGTTATCTTCCTTGTCAAAGGATTCCACGGCAACCACCTTTGCCCCTTCCGCCGTTTCCGAAATATAGGAAAATCCCAACTCTTTCAGGGCTGTGGGCAGCTTCTTGTGAAAGGCCTTTCCAAAAGCCGCCGGAAAAGACGGCGCCATGCTCACGGCCACATTGTGACCGGCTGCAATAATTTTTTTCACTTTTTCCACGCTGGAGCTCACGCGCTTTGCGTGCTGCGGACACTCGCGTATACAAGTTCCGCACTTGATGCATAAGCTGTCATCTATACGCGCCTGCCCTTCGCTGACGCGAATGGCTTTTACCGGACACACCCGCACACAACGATAGCAGTCGTGGCAGTTGGCCGTCACGGTATAAATTACTTGTTCCATATTTTTTTCCATAAGGAGCCTCATTTATTTCAATAGATTTACAACATAGTTATATCTGTATTATACACTATTATTATAGTCATTAAAGCTGCTTTAACGTCAACTCGTTTCTTTTGGTTTCCTCTTACTTCCTTGTGCAATCTTCGAAAAACCGCAGGCAGTTTCTTTTGAATAGGGTGCGTGCGTCTGACATGCTGCCTATTTTGGTGCCTCTTTGCTTTTGTACGCGCTGCGCCGATAGCCATACCCTTTGTTGGCAATATACACGCCGCACAAAATCAATGCCATGCCTGCAATTTGACCCGGCAGCACCTGCTCGCGCAAAAACACCACACCGGCAAACACGGCTGTGAGCGTTGAGATGCCCACAAAAGACGCCGAGCGATTGGTGCCAATGTAGCTGATGGCAACATTATACAAAGCAAAGCCGCAAACAGAACACAAAATGCCCAAATATAAAACGGCAATTAAAAATTGCATATCTCTAAAAGGCAACATGACAAAGGTCTTGACGGTGCCGTGCATGGCGCTTTCAACAAGGGCGATAAGCGAAAAGGCAATCGCTCCCGCACCAATCATCACATAGGTTTTTTCGATGGCACTATGCTGTGTGTTTTGTTGGATAAACACCGAAAACAGGCTGTAAGAAACAATGGCAAGAAACAGTATCATATAGCCCGCCACATCAAAAGAAGCCTGCAGCCCTTTGACGAGCACAATTGCAACGACACCGCATATGGTAATGCCAATGCCTATTACCTGCAGGCGCGTAGGCCGCTCCTTTAAAACCGCCATCGAGGCAATAATTGCCGCAATGGGAATGGCCGCCAAAATCATACCGCTTTCCGAGGCGGTTGTGCGGGCAATGCCGTAGGTTTCCGATAAAAAATAAAGAATCGGAGAAACCAGCATCAGCGGCAACAGGTTTTTAATACCCTTTTCTTTTAAATTGATTTGCAGCCAACCCAGTTTTACACACAAACTCATTATTGCAAACGCACAAATAAAGCGCCAGCTCAACAATGCAAGGGGCGAAATATTTGTCGTGATTTCTTTTGTAAACAGGTAGCTGAAACCAAACAGCACCTCTCCGATCAGCACGCTGACCACGCCGATTATCATCTTTTTTTTGTCAAGATTTTGTTTCAAGATTTCCTCATCATTCAACGATTATTTTATTTTTCTGATTCGTCGGTTTTTTGTCCCTGTGGCATCATAGCCGACCGTGTTGTACTCATAGAGCACACCGATATCATTTTTATTTCCGCAGATATCCGTCAACACAACCTCCGCTTGCAGCAATCCGCCGATTTGTTCCTCAGTCGTGTGCGGAGGCTGAATAGCCCGGCCTTCTCCATGGATTGTTAAAACAACGTCTCCTCTGCCGATGGGTCAAAGGAAAGCGGACGGCTAATTGTCATCTCTTCTTCATCAAGGGCATACTTCAGTCCGTCATCCGACCCCGCAAGCAAATATCGGCTTTTTTCATTCTTTCTTTTGCCGCTGCCATTTTTGTTTGCAAAATGAAGCTGTATTGACCAACACATCCTATATTATTTTTGTAAGCACTTCTACTTCCAGTCTTTTTTGTTCGCTTTGACGCGCACTTCTTCAATCACTTCACCTACCCCACTCACACGCAGGGCGGTGAGGTAGCCACCATAAGAAGCCGCGGTATCAATATCCCATGCATTGCTTTTCTCGTTGTATTTCGCCCTGCCGCCCCCCAATGCCGCATGACCGTAAATTTGCATTTTCCCGATATTTTTAATTTTTCCCCGATTCCACAGCACGCTTTTGAAGCTGCTTTCACGAAAGGGGTTTTTCACGCCCTCGGCAATACCTCCATGGGAAATGAGCACAAATTCGTTTTCCCAATACAGGGGCCGCAGCTTCATCCACCAAGCGTCGTTGATAACCGCCTCCTTGGTTCGATATTGCCTCAGCGTTTTTTTGCCGTGCTGCTTGAGCCAGTTTTCATCGGGTTTTTTCAGCACGTGCTGCGCCATTTCGTATTCATGGTTTCCTTTTAAAAAAACAGCACCTTCTTTTTCAAGCTCTCTGCACAACCCAATGACTTTTGACGAATAATTGCCTCTGTCAATCAAATCCCCCACTTGTATTATTTTTTCATTTCCCCTGTCCCAATAAGTATCCAACAACTCTTTGAACGTATAAAAGGACCCGTGTACATCTCCGATAACCAGTAAATTCATCTTTCGTCTCTGTTTCCTTTTCGCGTTTTTTGATTGACCGGCGGAAAATTTATGTCCTTGCGGTTTTTATTTTTTGAAAAGCGATTCTTTCGTCGTCTGCTCCGGTTCCGATGCGTATGGTTCTGCAGGCAACAAATCCGTTTTTTGCCAGGGATTTTTGCATGGGAATATTGTTTACATGGGTATCAATGCGCAAATTGTCACACTGTTGCAGGCACCAATCATAACAAAAGGAGGCTACGGCCCTTCCCGGGCGCTCAATGGCAATGCGGTGAATGACACCATATGCCTCTTCATTGAGCCAGCCTCTGCCGTTGATTTTTTCATAGGTGGGTTCAGGTTTTAAGGAAAAATAAAATACCCCGACAATACCCTCCTCATCTTGACAAATAAAGCTGCTGTTTTCTTCTATATCTTGCAAAATGAGCTCTCTTGGCGGATAGCCGCCCGCCCATTGCGATGCATTATCATTTTTTGCCATGAATATTTTGGCTTTGTCATAGACGTTCATGACACTGTCTATATCTTTTGTTTTTGTTTTGCGTATGCTAAGGGATTTTTGCTGTTTCATTTTTTATTTTCGCCCAAGAGGCGCTGTTTTCCTTTGTGATTTTTTATCTTTTTAAAAACGCTTTCCAAGCGGGCAACTCGTCCTTGGCTTGTCTATATCCCATCTCATAGCATTTTGTCAATTTATCATAATCTCGCTCCATGCTGTCTACCGGCATATTTCGGGGTATAAACACATAGGCCTTTTTTTGTTGCTCCAAGCGCTCAATTTCGTCTAATGTCGCGTTATATTTTTCGTGTCGTTTTAACATTATCTTGAGCATTTCGGGATATTTTTTAAAATACCACCTCAATAACTTTTCGTGCTTCAACGGTCCTTTGCGATAATCTCTTGTCCGCGTGCGCACGATAAAAAACTTTTCATAGCCTGCTTGTTTTGCCACATCCAGGGCAATGCCGCCTGCCAGCCCGCCGTCTACATATACCTGACCGTCAATGTCAATGGGCGGCATAAAAAAGGGAATCGTCGAAGATGTGCGCACTTTGCGCATCAAGTCTTGCAGACTGTGCATGTCTTCGCCTTTCCAATAAATCAATTCCCCGCTTTGCCTGTTGACAGCGCCGATGCGCAGCTTTGCGGGGTTTTGACAAAACGCATCAAAATCAAAGGGCAGCACGCCACCGGGCAGGCCCGTCTGCTCATAAATCCAATGGGCGTTAAAATATCCGTTGCCGCGCAGCATGTGGCTTTTGCCCCCAAAGTCGGCACTTTTCACAATTTCGGTAAAACACCTGCGTGCCCGCTGCTCATCGCGGGACAAATAATTGACGCTATGGCTGGCGCCCGCGGAGATGCCTGCCACAAAATCAAAATACAATTCGTTTTCCAGCAACACATTGACCACCCCTGCTGTGTAGCTTGCCCGCATGCCGCCGCCTTCAAAAATCAGTGCGGTATCAAAAATATTATTTTCTGTTTTTTTTCTATCCATTGTCATTGCTCCGCGCTCTGTGTTTTTCATAAAAAAAGACTGCTTTTGCAGTCTTGGGATTATTTTTCTTCTGACTCGGTGTTTTGCTGCACTGTTTCTTTTGCCTCTTCCTGTTGCAAATTAATTTGCTCTGCCTGTTCTGTTGAGGATAATTCTTCATTGGGTTGTGGGATAGTTTCTTGCGGCGTGTTTTCTGCCGCAGGTTTTACGCTTTTTTCTTTCGGGGGCTTCATTTTGGATTGAATCCACAAAACAAATGCCAAAATCAAAATCAATACCGCACACACCAAAAGCAATCCCGTTATAAAACGGCTGTCATGGACAAAAACCGTGTATCCTGCAATAAAAATTGCCACCGCAAACAATACCCATGCCAAAATTTTTCTTACCATATTCATTGTTTCATTCCTCGATTCACTTTCATATCCGCCGTCTTTTCGATATTGATATTTATTCTATTGTATACTTCTTTTCTGATGAAGAAAAGTTTTTTTCATAATTTTACATTGTTTCCCGGGCAATAATTATACGTCGATTATAATTTCTGTGCCCGTGGACAGGGGATTTAGCTGCACACCCAGCATTTCTTTGAGCAGGGCATAAGCGCCCTGTCCCGTGCAATGTCCCGTATAATACAGCGCTGTCGTTTGCTTCATATATTCTCCGATTTTTCGGATTGCAGCAACGTCAACGGCGTTTTGGAGTTCCAAATCAAACAGATGAAATCCGCCGATGACCACCTTTGCATACTCTTTCGACAATCTGCGGGTTTGTTCCATGATATTGACAATGCCGCGGTGTGCGCACCCCGTGACGAGAATTTTTTTGCCGTGGCGGGTGAGCAACAAATTTTGTTCGTGCGCAAAGTCATCTGCACTCAGCTTATCCTGCTTTTGCATCAGCAGTCTGGCATTGCCTGTGGGCTTCATGGTATCCATTGGCACGTCGGCAAAAATCGTCAGGCATTCGTCTATGTCCAATCGGTCTTGCACAAACACAAAGCGATCGTTGTCTCGCAGGCTTTGATCCAGTCCGATTGTGGTCAAGCTGCCGTCGTTTGCCCTGGCATAGCGATGTCCAAACACTTCTTGTTGCATATAGATTTTTGCGTGATCGTTGACTTGTAAAAACCGCTCAAGCCCGCCGCCGTGGTCGTAATGATCGTGGGATAAAATCGCTATATCCGCTTGTGCGATATCGATGTCCAGCTTTTTTGCATTCTCGTAAAACAACTCCCCTGCACCGGTGTCAAAAAGAATCTTATGTTTTTCTGTCTCAATCCACAAGCTGAGTCCGTGTTCTGTTTGAAGTTCTTCACAGACTGTTTGGTTTTCAACGAGCACCGTTATTTTCATCCTTTATCTCCCGTTTTCAATGAATGATTGCCGAGTTACTTCTCGTTTTTATTTTTGCCGTCGCTTTTTTCTGCCCGCAGCACGGCAAAGACTCCTTGCCCCGTTCCGTTTTTGTGTTCTTGAATTGCGTTGTCAAAGGAAAAGATCGTTTGTCTTTTCATCGTCACAGCAAATCCCGCGCGGTGCAAAAACTCCTCTATCTCGGCTGCGGTATAAAAGCGGGCATTGCGATAATAATCACTTGTGGCTTTTTTTGCCTCATATTTTTCACCCAATGGCGTGGCTCTGTCAATAAAAGCAATGACAAATACACCGTCTTTTTTGAGTATGCGATACACCTCGCCAAAAGCTTGGGCAACGTCAGTCAAAAAACTGTCCACAGTAACCATCAGTGCATAGTCAAAGATCTCATCCTCCACAGGCATCTCTTCCGCAGATGCCAAATGGATATCAATGCCTCGACTCCTGGCAATCTCCGCCATTTTGACAGAAGGTTCTATGCCCGCACATATGCCCAATTCTTTGGCAAACAACCCTGTGCCGACACCGATTTCAATGCCCTTTCCCTCGGCGGGCAGCAGCGCACGAATCGCTTCCAGTTCCGAAAAAAATAACCGGTCGTTTTCAACAAACCATTGGTCGTACTCTTTCGCCTTTTCATTGAATACATTTTTATATTCCATAACACTCTCCGCACTAAAGAAGGTCTGCTTCAGGACGGTCTTTGTGGACAAAATCCACAAGCACCTCGCAAGCAAAATGCGTTTCCAAAAGCTGCCTAAGCTCCTCTGCCGCTTCTTTGACAGCAGCATCGTTGATGCCGACAAATCCGTCAATGGGAAAAAAGATTCGCGTCGTATCTTCCGTGATTTTGCCCACATCGCTCTGCCGCCAAATCCATCTGCGCGTGCGAATGCGCACCTCATCGCAATAGACCAAATCCCCCGCTTCCACACGCTCTTCTTCGCTTTCACCCAAGGGCAAAAACACCTCATCCGCCCTGCTGAAGCGCACTGCAATATCCCCCGTCAGCGCATTCATATCATGCGAGCCCATGGGCAGCAGATATTTCATGGAAACGGCGTTGCTCATATCCACCGCTGTATTAATCGAAGCCAGGGCATGGCCCTTTTGCACGCGTTTTAACATCGCCTCAATGGAGGAAGGATATTTGTTGGGGTTGATCCCCACGGTTTGCATGGCTTGTCGGTAAGGCAAAATGGCTGCGTGTTCTTTCAGGTTTTCATTTTCCAATTTCGCCATTGTTTGCTGCATTTGCCCCTCAAACATTTCTTTAACAGCCTTGTTGGCCTTAGTATTGTCTATTTTCTTTGCCGTCACAACACCTACACAATAGGTGGGCAGGGCGCGAAAAACTTCTTCGTATACCTTAAATTTCATCTTCGATTTCCTTCTCTATTTTATTTTTGGTTTAATGTTTTCAAACGGAGCAAGGGCCTGCAACATCTTTTCTTTGATGATTGCCACACCCCCCGCGCGGCGGCTTTCGATGTTGATAACCATGATGGGATCGTGCAGCGACAGGCGCATCAGCGCCCAACCGTCACCGTTTTGCTCGTCGGCTTTAATGCGCACCCCTTCATAATTCGGTGCTTCAATCTCCCAACCTGTCTGCTGCGCAGCATAGTGGGCAAAAGCATTCAGCGCTTGGTTGCCATAGGCTTGAAAATCTTCACCGTCAATGTGCATGCGCAGCTCCTGAGCCTCCTTTGCCTCTTCAAAGTTTTCCAACAAATCCGACACATTTTTATTTTCCTCTATCAATGAAGCATATAAAATGAGGATTTTTACCGCCATATAGGCGCCGTCATCCAAAAAATAATTTTCCATCAAGGCGCCGTGACCGCTTGTTTCAATGGCAAGCGGGGCATATTGCCCTGCCTCATTGAGTCGAACTGCTTCGTCAATAACGTTTTTGTATCCTCTTTTGAATCGATGATGCACTGCGCCGTTGCTCTCGATAAATTCTTTGAGTGCAGCAGAAGTCACCGAGTCGGTGACGATGGTGGGACGCGGTTTACCGTCTTTTAGCACGATCAGTGTCATCAGCGCAATGAGCGCATTGCGCGCAATGATTTTTCCGCCCTTGTCCACCACGGCCGCCCTGTCCACATCCGTGTCAAAGATAATGCCCATATCCGCCTTTTGCAAAACAACCTGCTGTGCAAAATTTGACAACACTTCGGCATTTTCCGGATTGGGAATGTGCCCCGAAAACGTGCCGTCGGGCGCCAAAAACAAACTGCCCGAGGTGTCGGCACCCAGTGCATGAAGAATGTCGACAAAAAAACCTCCTGCGCCGCCGCCGGCATCCACAATGATTTTTTTCCCGCTCAAGGGCGTAGCCTTGCCGGTTCGTTTGCGAATGACATTTATCAGATGCGCGGCATAGCGCTTCGTCAAATTCAACGGTACTATGTCGCACTCGCCCATCTGCACAGGCTCCAATGTGGCGTCCAGCAAAATTTGCCGTATCATTTCCTTATTTGCCCCGCCTGAGCGCGTAAAAAACTTCATGCCGTTTCGATTGGCCGGCAAATGGCTCGCCGTTATCATAATTCCGCAATCGGCATTGATTTCTTCAAAAACAGTGGACATAAAAATCGCCGGTGTTGAACTCAGCGCCGCATCATAGACTCTAAAACCCTCCGCTGACAACCCGCGCATGACCGCGCCCTTGAGCACGGGTCCGCTCAGGCGGCTGTCCATGCCCACTGTGGCAATGTATCCTTCTTTTTTGTCGGGGTTTTGTTTTTTGACCGCACGGGCAAAGGCACGGGCAATGGCATAGGCCGTCTCTTTATTCAGCGTTACTTTTTCGCCCTCGGTTTGCAGCGCAACACCGCGCACGTCCGAACCGTTTTGCAGTCTTAACAACTCTTGTCCCATTTTTTCTCTCCGTTTCATGGTTTCAGCAGTTTTTATACTATATTATGAAAAAAGTCCCAACCATTTCCAATAAGGAAAATAAAATGCCAGCAGCACCAGCAGGGTCACTGCCGTCATGGGCAGCCCAAAACGCAAAATTGTTTTTTCGTCAAAATAATTTTGCGCCACCCCCACCGAAATGCTCACACGGTGAAAACTCATCAAATAGTGAATGCTGATAGCAATATAAAGACTGAGCATCACCACATGGGGCTCATACCTTCCCGCAAACAACAGCAAAAACCCGGGAATAACAATGGCTGAAGTGCCCAGTGCGCTGCCCAGCAACATATGCAGTGCCATGGCCACCATCACGGCAATGACCAGCGGCCATATTCCCCCTGCGTTTACAGGCATAATGTGCAGCAGTGCGCCGTTGAGCATCTGTGCAAGCCCAGCGGTTTTCATCGAAGAGCCGATGGCAAAAATGGCCATTAAAAAAATCAACATATGGTAGTTTAATTTTTTGATTTGAGAAATTTTCACCAACCGAAACACCATCAAAATCAACACGGCAATCACTGCCAGTTTGCCCGCGGAGATGCCATGCAGCCCTTCGGTGATCCAGGCAACCATCAGCGCCAGCAAAACGACGAGGATTTTTTTCTGTTCTTTGTTCATCGGCGTTTTGTCTTCGGGAAAGTGCATGAGTTTGATATCAATTTTTTTCAAATCTTTTCGAAACACCAAATAATACACCACCCCGATGAGCATGGCCGAAAGAGCCGTGGGCAATGTCATATATTTCACCCACTCCAACCATGTCAAAGACAGCTCCGTCATTTCCATGACACTGGAGGTGAGCATGGCCGTGCCGTTGACAAACATCAAGCTGACAATATTGGAAGCGGCAAAAATGCTGAACAACAACGCACTTTGGGCATCTTTGTTTACATTGGCCTCTTTCATAATCACCACATACACCGCACAAATCAGCAGCATACGACTCATGGGGTCATAGAGCACAAAGGACAGCACCAGCTCAATGACAAAAGAAAACACCAGCAACATCGGCACCGAAGAAGAAAAGCGCTTGAGCAGTGACTTGAGCGCCTTATCCGCCAAGCGATAGGCCACCACGCACTGGGCAATCATCATCACCGCCACCAGCACCAAAAAAGAATCCGAAAAAAGAAAACCGAATACGGCACGGGGTGTGTTGTTTGAAAACAGCAAAAACACGATCAGCAGCATAATTGAAACCGCCGTGCGGTCAAACCACTTGGTCATCCAGGCCAGCAGTGTAAACAAAAATGCCGCCAGCACGATGCTTGCGGATGTATCAAGCCCAAAGGGGCGCATATAGATTAACACCGCCGCAGCGGCAATGCAAATTGCCAAACGCAACAGGTGTGTCTTGTTTCGATATCGTTTTTTCAATGACTCAATTATCTGCATGATATCCCGACTTTCGATATTTTTTTATTGTTTATCGATAAAAATATATTGACAAACGGTTTTTTCGGCAGTATACTTTGCCCTGTGAGGTGATGGATATGAAAATCACGGGAAAACATTCCCTGTCTGTTGTTATTAAATGGATGATACACATTGCCATGGTTGCAGGCATCGCTTTAATGCTTAGCCTTCCTTGGACACTCAAATGGCTGATGCAGCTGTTGTTTGAGAATGTTTCATCCCATTATCGGTTTTATCTCATTATATTATATGTCATCGGTTTGTGTCTACTGTTTATCTTAAACGAACTGCGCATCATGTTTGTCTCTCTGGAGCGCACAGATCCCTTTGTGTATCGCAATGTCATCGCCCTGCGCCGCATGGGCGTAGCGGCAGGCATTCTCAGCCTTGCCTTTGTCGTTAAGATGTTTGTCGTCAACACACCCATGACGGTTTTGTCTTTCTTTGTCTTTTTTGTGGCGATGCTGCTGTCCTTTGTTTTGGGCGAAGTATTTCAAAAGGCCGTGGCATATAAACAAGACCACGACCTGACAATATAGGAGGCGCACCATGTCAATTATTGTCAATTTGGATGTCATAATGGCAAAACGAAAAATCAGCGTCAACCAGCTCAGTGAACGCATTGGCATCACCGCCGCCAATCTTTCTATTTTAAAAACAAACAAGGCCAAGGCCATACGCTTTTCCACCCTTGAGGCCATTTGTCGCGAACTAAACTGCCAACCCGGCGACATTTTAATTTACGAAGAAGAGGGGCAGAAATGAAAATGACTACCCAATCAGCCATCAACAACAACAAACCGAACACGAAACTGTTTTTGTTTGCCACGGCGCTGGGCGTTATCTTTAATGTCTTGTTTCAACGCCTTTGGCAGCTGAATGTCAATTATACGATATTGATTTTTTTGATTGTTGCTGTTACTTACATAACTCTCAAGCACACCTTGGGATTTAACCGTGGACATTTTTTGGTCGGCGCCTTTACTATGCTGGCGCTCGCCTTTTATTTTTCACTCTACACCAATCAATTTTTCAAGATGGTCAATTTTGTGCTGATTCCCGTTTTTTACGGCTGCAGCATTCTGTTTGCCTATGGATACCGTCCACGCGTCCTCAGCATCTTGCGCTTGCTTTTTTTGCCGCTGCTGTCTGTTCATCACTATTTTTTAAACAGCGTCAAGATCCTCTCGCCGTCCAAAGAGGTTCACTCGGCTAAACGCAGTGTTTTCATCGGCATTATACTCAGCATTTTGCTGCTGCTGATTATCGTGCCTTTGATGATATCTTCCGATCAAATGATTACCGCGCTTTTAACCAACTGGTTTAAGGATTTGCACTTTGATGTAGTGAACCTTTTATCCTATCTGTTTTGGTTTGCGATGGTGGCCTCTTATGCCTATGCCTCTTTGCGCCTTTCGCTGCGCACCTCTTGCCTGCCCGCTGACAAGGCATTGTCCGAAGGCAATACCAACGCGCTCGCTTTTCCCGGACGCAAAACGACGATTACCACGGTGTTGTCTGTTTTGACCGCGGTCTATATTTTGTTCTTTGCTTTGCAGTTGTTTTATCTTGTGGGCAATCTTCGCCTCGGTCTTCCCGCAAACTTTGACTATGCCGCCTATGCGCGCAGCGGATTTTTTCAACTGCTTGCTTTGAGCTTGATTAACATCCTCATCCTATCCGTGACCTTTTATCTGCTGAAAAACGAACAAAACCTGCATTTTGTCAAAGTCTTGCTCGTTTTGTTTACTTTTCTGACACTGCTGCTGGCTTGCTCGTCATTGTATCGCATGTATTTGTATGAGCATACCTACGGCTATACCATGCTGCGGCTGATTGTGTTTTTGTTTTTGTATTTTGAAATTGCCACACTGCTCTTGACCTTTGCATTCATCTACCGCCCCTCCTTGCCCGTTGCAAAAATTGTATTGATTGCTGCCGTGCTCTATTATACGGTAATTATTTTTGCCAATCCCGAAGCCTATGTTGCCAAAAAAAATATCGATCGTTATTTTGAAACCGGCAAACTGGATTCGGCCTATTTGTCCGGCTTGAGCGTGGATGCCGCACCGCAAATTTTGCGGTTGCAAGATGAAGAAAATCCCGAAATCCTATTTTTCCTGCAACAACAACATCGTCGTGCATCTTCCTTTTCGGAAAATCACGACATCCGTGCATATAATTATGCACGCTACAGAGCCGCTGATTTGTATGCGCCTCTTGCCCTAAAAACACAGTGGTTTCAAATTTACCTGCAAAACAACAGCAGTGCAGAAGTGTTGTCTTTCAACATCACCGGCGTAGCGTTTTCAGCCTCTTCTGCCGCCCCTTTGCCATCAGGAGAAAGTGTTATGCAACTGCTCAGCAGCACGCCGTCAGCCACATACACCGTTGTGCTGCAATTTGCCGACGGACAAAGCCACAGCCAAACCCTTGTTCTTTTTCCCGATTTCGACAAAGCCACCTATCTTTCCATTGTTGACGAAAACGGCGGTCGGTGGATTTATACCCCTTGACACTTTTTTATGCAGCCAACGACGCTGCCGCCCTGCACCAAGCAGCCATGTCTTTGGGAAACATTTTTATTTGCCGCACTTGAATCGTTTTGAATCACATGAAAAAAGCGAGTTGCCAGCTTGGTTTTCGGCTCGCTTTCTTTTTTTCTCACCAACAAGGCACTGTGCTATAATAATATTATAGCACCCGTGCTGACACATCAGCTCATGCTGTGGCAAAAACAGCGGCTTATCTTTTGATTTGGGAGAAAAGAAAGTAATGAATATTTTAATCAGTGCTTGTCTGCTTGATCTTTGCTGTCGCTATAACGGCGTAGCTCTTTGTTGCCCGCTGCCTGCCCCGCTCACAAGCCGCCATCGTCTGATTGCCTTTTGTCCCGAAGTATCCGGCGGGCTGCCCACCCCGCGCCCCGCCGCAGAGCGCCTGGGCGATAAAATCTTGACACAGCATCAAACCGATGTCACCGCCGCCTTCCAAAAAGGCGCCGAAAGGGGCCTTGATTGCTATCGGAATATGCATTGTCATGCGGCCATTCTCAAATCAAACAGCCCTTCCTGCGGATACGGAACCATCTACGACGGCACTTTCACAGGCACACTCACTGCGGGCAACGGCCTGTTTGCCGAGCTGCTTGCAGACAACCATATCCCGATTTTCAACGAATATCAACTGCAGGACTGTCTTCAATTTTTAGATTCTTTGTAACATTTTGTTTCATTTTCCATTCTTGCGCTTCCTTGGCCATTGCATTATAATGACAATAACTCAGTGATGTTCGGAGGGTTTTTCATGTCTGTTTATCACTATGAATATGCCATCAAAACCGAAAAACAGCAATTTCACAACATCACCTTGCTGGTGCAAGACGCCCTGCGCCAAAGCGGCGCTGTCGAGGGCATTTGTCTCGTCTTTTGCCCCCATACCACTGCTGCCGTCACATTGAACGAAAACGCAGACAGAGATGTGGTGACTGATTTGTGCTTTGCGCTTGAAAAAACCTATCCCGATCGAAACGAATTTCGGCACAGCGAAGGCAACAGCGCTGCGCACCTCAAATCGAGTTCTTTCGGTGCGTCCCTCACACTACCCGTTGCAGATGGTGCGCTCAAACTGGGCACCTGGCAAGCTGTTTATTTTTGTGAGTTCGACGGTCCGCGCAGGCGAAAGGTTTTTATCACCATTCTCACCTGATCACCACAAAACCATGGAGAAGCAATTCTATGAAAAAATTTTTTAATAAGATTTTAAAGTTGTTCATCATCACCATTCTCATCTTGGCAGCCCTCTACATCGGCTTTGGGTTTATCACCGGAGGCTTTAAGGCGACCGTCACGCAAACCGTCTCCATCAACGCCCGACCCCCCGCCGTGTGGGCAGTGTTGACGGATTTTGAAAAATACCCCGACTGGAACCACTCGCTTCGTATTGAGGGAGATGAGTATCGGGCGGGCGAAAAAATACGCGTGACTTTATTGGACAAAAACGGCGAAGAGAGCGACACCTTTACAACGAAACTTCTCACTTACAGTCGTCCCGAGGCCATTATTTGGAAAAGCAGCCTGCTCTTTGGCGGCATATTTGACGGCAGGCGGCAGTTTTATCTGGAACTGCAAAATGACGGCACCACGCTGTTTACGCAGACGGAGGATTTTTCGGGTATCTTGGTTCCTCTGGCGCGCTTTGCGACTTTAAAAAACACAAAAGAACAATTTTCCACGATGAATGCAGCGCTCAAGGTGCGCGCAGAGCTTTTGCAATAGCGCAGAGGCAAATCTGTTTGCACAAATTCACAAATAAGGTGTAATTATGCAATATTTTCTTTATGGCGATGAAGAAGTCGATTATTTGAAGAAAAAAGACAAACGGCTCGCCCTGGCCATTGATCGCATTGGCCCCATTCAGCGCAGCGTGGACCCCGATTTGTTTTCCGCGCTCATCTCCTCCATCGTCTCTCAACAAATCTCTTCCAAGGCGGGCAAAACCGTTTGGGATCGCATGTGTGCGGCACTTACTCCCCTCAGCCCACAGGTGATTTGCAACACCGATGAGGCCACAATTCAATCCTATGGCATGAGTTTTCGCAAAGCCGGCTATATCAAAAGCGCCGCGGCTGCCGTGTGCAACGGCGAGATTGACCTGGATTCTTTGCATGCCAAAACCGATGAAGAAGTTTGCCTGACGCTCTCGTCTTTGCCGGGTATTGGCACTTGGACCGCTGAGATGCTGATGCTGTTTTCCATGAACCGCAAAAACATCTTCAGTTACAACGACTTGGCCATTCATCGCGGGTTGCGCATTTTATATGGCCACAAACAAGTCAATAAAGCCCTGTTTGAAAAATACCGTCGCCGATACAGCCCCTATGGCAGCGTTGCCAGCCTGTATTTGTGGCATATCGCCGGCGAGACGGAAAAATAGATATAAAGGAAGAACTGTCGATGCCAAAGCCCTCTTCTGCCAAAATTTACGGTCTTTATGATACTTCGATTGGTTTATTGAGCCTGTCTTCCGAAAAAGGCGCCCTGACTGAAGTGTTGTTTGGCAACGCCTTGCCTGCACAGGCAATCGACGAAAAAAGTCCTGTGACCGACCGGGCAGTCGAAGAGTTGGAAGAATACTTTGCGGGAAAGCGAAAAGTCTTTAGCGTGCCCATTGCCCTGAAGGGGACACCCTTTCAAAAGCGTGTTTGGCAAGCACTGCTCGATATTGCCTACGGGCAAAGGTGTTCCTACAAAGACATTGCCCTCAAAATCGGCAGTCCCCTAGCCTATCGCGCCGTGGGCATGGCCAATCACAACAACCCCATCTCCATCATCGTCCCATGCCATCGCGTTGTCGGCACCAACGGCTCCCTTACGGGTTATGGCGGCGGCCTGCCTCTAAAGGCCATGCTTTTAAACCTTGAACAGCAGCATGTTTCTCAGCAAAATGCTGCCGCTGTGCATAGCACACTCTTTGATGCTGATTTGAATCAAAAGAGATGAACTGCCTTGAAACCTTCCTTGCGCTGCCTACGGCAACGCGTTATAATAATACTATCTTGCTGTGAGGAGGAGACTGCTTCTTGAGCATCAACAAAAGCCCCTTTTCAAAAGAATCCGCCACGAAAAAAAACTATCAAACCCCTCCATCCACCAGCCGACGACACTACGGCAAGCGAAAAAACTACGTTTTGTTTAACCGTTCCGCCGTTGTTATTCTCCTGATGCTTTTCCAACTTTTTCTGCTGATTTATGTACTGTTTCAACTGACGGAATACGTCAGTATTTTGCTGTCCTTTAACTTTTTGCTGAGCTTTGTCCTCGCCATCTATATCGTCAATCAAACCACCAACCCCGCCTACAAAATGGCCTGGCTGACGCTGATGTGCCTGTTGCCTTTTTTTGGCGCGTTGTTTTATTTGTTTGTCCAATTCGACCCGCGCTCCAAAAAAATGAAGGCACGCATGCAGCGCCGTGTCGAGGAGACTTCTTCGTATTTGCAAGCAGATGAAGAGGTGCTCTTTGCCATGCGACAGCGCAAATCCGCAACCATGGGCATTGTTCACTACCTGCAAACCCACGGCCCCTATCCTGCTTATCACAACACCGACGTCACCTATTTTTCCCAGGGCGAAGAGGCCTTCGAGGCCATTAAACAGCGCCTGAGAGAGGCTACGTCTTTTGTTTTTCTCGAATATTTTATTGTTTCTCCCGGCAGCATTTTGGACGAACTGCTGGATATTCTCCAAGAGCGCGCCGCTGCCGGCGTCGAAATTCGTTTTTTATATGACGGTTTTAGCCACTCCAAATCACTTTCCGATACGTTCTTGGACGAACTGGAAGAAATCGGCGTACAGGGACGCGTCTTTCAACCCCTCCGTCCTTTTTTGTCCACCGATCAAAACAACCGCGACCACCGCAAAATTATGATCATTGACGGCAAAATCGCCTTTACGGGCGGCTTTAACCTGGCAGACGAATACGCCAACCGCATCACGCTCTACGGCCATTGGAAAGATGCCGCAGTGGAAATCAACGGTCCTGCCGTTCGTTCGTTTACCGCGCTTTTTTTGCAAATGTGGCACAGCGAAGAGAGCCAACCTGCCCAAGAAGACTTTGATTTTTACCTGTCTTCTTCGTCTTTGCCCGCCACAGCGAATCCTGCCCTCGGCTTTGTGCTCCCCTATGGCGATATGCCCAACTTTCCTAATGAAATCGGCGAAATGGTCTATATGGAAATTTTGACACAAGCCGAAAAATACGTGCATATTATGACACCCTACTTGATTTTGGACCACGAAATGGCGGAGGTTTTGGTGTATGCCGCTCAACGCGGCGTGGACGTGAAAATTATTTTTCCGCACATTCCCGACAAAAAAATTCCTTATCTCATCGCCAAAAGCCATTATATGCAGCTTTTGCAAGCAGGGGTTCAGCTCTATGAATACACGCCGGGCTTTGTTCATTCAAAGGTCTATTTGTGCGATGACCGCGTGGCAACCGTTGGCACCTATAACATGGACTATCGCAGTTTTTATCTGCACTACGAAGTGGGCGCACTGCTCTATGACAGCCCCGCACTCAAGGATATTGCCGCTGATTTCAATGCAACACTGCCGCTGTGCCAACCCATTACCCCCGATATCTATCGCGCGCTGCCTTTGTGGCAGCGTGTTGCCGGCTATATCTTTCGTCTCTTTGCGCCGCTGATTTGACGGGAGCATCCTTTAGGTTGTTTTATCTGTCTTTTTCTCTTCTCTGCTCCTTATAGCTTTTTCATGAATTTTCGTGATATAATTGTTTCATCTTTTTTTATCCTCAGAGGAGTGTTATTCATGCATCTTATTGTTGGACTCGGCAATCCCGGCCGCCGCTATGCCCTGACACGACACAATATCGGCTTTGAAGTCATTAATTATTTGGCAGAGCAGATGAATTTGGGCAAGGGCAGCACCAAATTTGAAGGACTTCATTATTCTGCGTCTTTCGGCTCGCATCGGACGCTTTTGCTTAAACCGCTGACATATATGAACCTGAGCGGGCTTTGCGTAAAAAACTATGTCGATTATTTTTCGATTCCGCTCGAAAACATCCTCATTATCTATGACGACACCAGTTTTGATGTCGGCACTTTTCGCATTCGCAAAACCGGCAGCGCCGGCGGACACAACGGTATGGATAACATTATTTATCATCTGGGCACAGAACACATTGCCCGCATACGCATTGGCATCGGCGCCGCTGTTTACGATAAAAAAAATTATGTTTTATCCCGTTTTTCCCCCGAAGAAATTCCTGCCATGCAACAAGCGGTTATTGAATCTGCAAAAGCAACGCAAACCTTTGTGAGAGAAGGCGTTGACCAAGCCATGAACACCCACAACCTCAAAATGAAAAAACAAAGCCCCGCCGTCTTGGAAGAGTGATGATGAACGCCGATTTTTTATCCCATCTTTTAGAGGATGCATCCCTGAAACATGTTCTTAAACAAGTAAAATCAAATCATTCTTTGACGCTTTATGGCATGGAACCTGCCTTTCGCAGCGTCTTTTTGTCGTTGTTGGCCTCCTTACAAGACCAGACTATTCTCTATGTTACAGACACGGATTTTGCCGCCAAAAAAATAATTGCGGATATGAAAAACATTTTCCCCGATGCGCTTTTGTATCCCGCCGGCGGCCTTTATACCGCGGTGAGCACTGCACACGATCGCCTGCTTGACTTTGAGCGATTGCTTGTTTTGCAGGCTGTGCAGACAACTCAGCCGCGGTTGATTATTACAAGCGCAGAAGCTTTGGGGCGCAAGATTACGCCCAATTTGGACAGCCATGTGCTGTCTTTGCACGTGCAAGACGAGCATGATATTTTGGATTTGACCGCACAGCTGATTCGTTTGGGTTATGAACGCTGCGAGCTGACGGAGTCGGTGGGTCAGTTTTCATTGCGCGGCAGCATTGCCGACGTGTTTGCCGTAGGCAGTGAGCACCCTGTGCGCATTGACTTTTTCGGCGATACCGTCGAGAGCATCAAGCTCTTTGATGCGCAAACACAGTCTTCGCTTCGAGAAATTGACCATACCTCTATTTTCCCCGCTTATGAAAATGTCTATACCCCACAGCAATTAACCGAATTTATTGACAGTGCCAAAAAAGAAATTTCCGCGCGCCTGAGTGCCTTGCAGGGCGAGTCTGCTTCTGCGGAGACGGTGGAGCAAACAGAAGAAAATCTGCTTTATTTGACCTCGCACCTTACTGAGAGAGCCGTTCATCTGCCTTCTTGTCAGCTTGCCGGCGCAAATCTTTTGACTTATCAGCCAAATGCCCTGGTTGTCATCGACAATTTTCGCGCGGTTGAAGCGGCATACCAGGCTTATTTTGAAAACCATCTGCTTTTATATACCGAGCTTTTTCAAACAGGCAAAGTGCTCAAAGCCGAACTTGAGGCTTTGCTTGCGCCCGACG
>CALFLU010000060.1 GCA_937880125.1 uncultured Eubacteriaceae bacterium | reverse complement strand
ATCAGAAATGGGCATATTTCCACCCTCCAACCAAATCAACGCCCCATTCTTCACTTCTCGCCCTATCCAATGCACCCGCTGACCACTTCCCCAACCCAATTGACCCACTGCAATCTAATTGGACCAAAAAGCAATCTAATTTCCCGCAATCTACTTTTCCATATATCAAATTGATTGCACGCAAGCCCTCTTCTCTCTGTCGCCAATTTAACTGCCCGCAATCTGTTTTCCAATAAACCAATTCGATTCCACGCACTCCCCTCAACCAACTTCTCTATAACCAATTTGACTGCCCCAAATTTGTTGTTGCCTCGCAACCGCTTACTCTCCAAACACAACCCCACCCCTTTCTCATGCTCCCTTTATCACTTCACACAGCATGTTTCCCAATGAAGCAAATTAACCTCCCGCAAACCCTTTCCCCCGCAATCTGCCTCTCCATAAATCAATTAATATTCCACGCACTTCCCGCAATTTTCTTCTCCCAAAAACCAATTTAACTTCCCGCAATCGCCCTGACTGCACGCAACACCCCACCCCTCCTTTCTGATACTCCCTTTATCACTTTCCCGCAGTATGTTTCTCCACAAACCAATTGTATTGCACACAGCCCCGCCCCTCACTCAATCGCCTCTTTTTCGCTCCTCGCACGATGTTCGCTCTCTTTGTCCATCACCGCCAAAATCCGCGCCGTCTGCTCCTTAAGCCCCGGCCGCAACCGCACGTCCACCGCCGCAGGCGCCTCTTCACCCAGCAGGCTGCGAATTTCGCGAAACGCCGCAATGCTGTCCTTGCCCTCGCCCGCTGCCATGTTGCACAAATGCAGCACAATCGATGCCATCTTCGTCATCTCCTCGCCAATCTCTCCTGCCTGCCAGGCGCCAAGACGCCCCTCGTCACACTCCCTGCTGTTTAAAATAATCTCCGCCCACTCGCGCATCGACTTCTTGCGCCGCCGCGCCGCCCCCGACGCCCTGCCGCCCTTTTTCGAAATCGCAATATGTTCCTCCTTAGATAATTTGTCAAATGTTGTGTCCTCTCTCGCCATCTTTTTCCGCTCCTTTTCTCTCTTTTTCCCTTTTATTTATACCGAATAAACCGCCCGCATCTCTTTCAGCTTGTAACCAATTGAACCACTCGCATCTTTCTGCCTCTGAACCCGATGAAATACCCGCATTTTCCTGTTTTCCTTACAATCCAGCGAAACCACCCATATCTTCTCTCTTAAACCAATTAAATCCCCCCGCATTTGCTATTCCCTTATAATGATGAACCAAACTCCTCCGCATTTCCTTCTTCAAACCGATTACATTACACGCAATTCATTCCTTCCTGTAACCAAATTGACCTTCCGCAATACATTCTCCTCGCAACCGATTGTCTGCCCTTATTTCTTTATCCCCGAACCAATTTGACCGCACGCAATCCGCTTTTTCTTTTTCCCAATTTGACTCTCCGCAATTCCATTCCTTTCTACACCCAAGTGGACTTCCCGCAATCCTCACTTTCTTTGCGACACGATCGGCCACCCATAATCTGTTACCCCATATCTTGCTCGACCTCCCGCAGCGCATTCTTTCCCGCAACCGATCGAATTGCCACAATCCTACTTCACAAACACCAACCTCTTCGGCGCACCCCCGCAACGTCGAACCCATTTTTTTACATACATTCAAGCGCACGTGTACACGTTCTCTCTTCTGTTCTTCTCTTTTCTTTTCTTCTCTTCTCTGCAGCGCTAACATTAACTATACGGTTAACTCAACCGTTAAGTTAACATCTCTCCGCCGTCCTCAAAAACCGACCTCATAGCCCCACAAACATTCCTTTTTTATCAGTTCAGCCTTTCGTAACGTATTCTCTTTTCTCGCAATCAATCCCCCCGCATTTCGTTTTTTTCAATTCAAATTGCCCTCCCGCAATGCATTTTCCTCTTTATTCGATTTGACTCTCCGCAATTCCATTCCTTTTAACAACCAAGTGACTTCCCGCAATAGATTCTTTTGCCATGATTTAATCTGACCAACCGCATTTCATCTCTCCGCGAACCCGATTGACCACCCGCAATCCTTCTTCTTACTCACGCACTTTCATTCTCAAATTCTCCCCGCACAAAAAGAAAAAACCACGTTTTTCCGTGGTTTTCTCACTTTTATTTTTCGTTAAAAAATATTTTCATGAAATGCATTGTTTATTTCTCCCCCACTTTTCACCTGTCTCCACCGCTCGCCGTTGCCTGCTGCGCATCGCCCACCGCTTGCTCCACCTTCTCCTCGCCACACGCCCATAACAAAGCCGCTTGCCACACTACCACCATACCACATCCGCGGCGGACATTGCGGACATGCCTCAGCCAATCGCCCTCACGCCAAACCAAATGTACTGCCCGCAATCCCTCCACCATAAATCAATTACACTCCCCGCAGTTCTTATTCCAGCAACCAACCTCACCACACCATATCCAAGGCAACATCATCGAACTGCAAAACTGACAAAAATAGCGCCCGTGCGCGCTTCTACTTTGCACTGCTAATGTTTCCGCACTGAATTATTGTGTTTCAATTTTTAAAATGATAAGCTAATTTTTCTATTCCTTATAAGATATTTCTTCAGGATGCTCAATATCCTTTAACGGTGCAACATAATCTATTCGCTGAGGTATCAAAGAAATATACTCAATTTGTTCGGTTATAATTTGTTCTTTTCTATACCTATTTACAGAGGCGTGGTTAATAAAATTAAGAATATATTTGTTCTCAGAATAACACGCACAAATCGCACAATCTAAATCGGGACTGTTTTCGAATAAATCCAGAAAAAAATCACATGAAGGCAAAAAAATACTAGCTACGGGGCGACCTCTAATTCCTGTTCTGTAATAATTTCCAAGCTCTGTAGTGTCTTCGATAAAAAACATAGTTATTACCTTTTTATTTTCAGTAATAATCCCTTTAGCGGATAATATTTGTTTATAATTATTAATTTTATTGTAATGTTTAAGAAATTGTTTTGTCGCATTCTTTTTATAATTTGCAATAGAATAATTCCCCTCAATGGGCGTTTGCCAAGTCGTAATGTTTTTGGGTTCTTTTATCTCATAAAGCTTTCGATCGCATTCCGCTTCTATATATTGCTGTTGGCTGCCTTTTCGTTGTTCGCTGCTGTCAAATTCGAAATGCTCTAAAATGAGAACTTCATTGTCCGTATTTGAATATGCATCCGGTCGCTCATGTGCCTCAGCATTACTCAGCAAGTTCATAATATGTAAAAGAAATTTTTCTTCGCCAAAATGATGAACATCGTTAATTTCGTTTGAAAAATATTTCGAGGCAATACGCCTAAGCTCATTCTTCATTTATTATTTTTGTCACCTTTTATTAAATAGTCTTTGATGTATTAATATTTTTAGTGTTTTTTCCCTAAAAAAACAGCGTCGCCAGCCCCAACACCACCGATGCCGCCACCAGCGCTTTAGCAATCGTCTCGGTGCGCCCCTTGCCCACGTGCCAAACAATAATGCCCGCTATGGCAAGCAGCCCAATCGCTATGGCAATTCCCCGATCGAAAACAAAATTACTCGGCGCGCTCGTCAGGCTCAACCAGGCAATGATTAAGCCGAATATCGCCACCGCATACACCGCCACCAGCTTCATCGCAGGCTTTTTCACAATCAGCATCACGCCTATCAACCCCAAACCCAACGAAGCCATCATGATAAATACAATAAACAACGAGCCTAAAGCCATTTTATTTCTCCTTCTCTGCCCTCTTTTTTCTTCTTCACATGGGCCAAATCAGCCGCTTTGCTCAGCCGCGCATCTTCAAGCCACACTGCAAAACCTGTCTTTTTCCGCCCGCGCCATCATATCATGTTTTGCGCACCATGTCCATGTAAAAAAACAGATAAAAACCCGCCGTTTTCCACCTCTCATACAGTTCCTGTTTGCAAACCCCACCCCGCACCTCACTCGATTTAAACAAATTGTCCGCTGCTCTTCTTCCAACAACCGATTTGCCTTCTGCAATCCGTCTCTATCTAAACCCAATGGACTGCCCGCACTCTCTTCACCATAAATCAAATCGCCTCCCCACAATTCTTCTTCCCTCAACCAACTTGACTGCCCACAATCCGTCTTCTTATAAAATCAATCTGACTGCCCGCAATCCATTTATCCCGGCAACCGATTTAATTGCCCGCAACAACCCACTCCCCCTTTCTGACAATTCAATTTGACTGCACGCAATTTGTTACCCCGTAATCGATTTGACTTCCCGCAATCCCCCCACCCCCCCCTTTCTCATACTCCCTTTTTCTCTCCCCGCAGTATGTTGCCCCGCAAGCCAATTTATTCCCATGCACTCCCCGCAATATGTTTTCCTTTAAACCAAGCTGACTCCCCGCAGTTTTTCTTCCCGCAACCAACTTAACTGCCCGCAGTTCTTATTCTCGCAACCAACTTGACCTCCCACAATCCCTCTTCTTATAAAATCAATGTGACTGCCCGCAATCCGTCCTCCTCAAAACCAATTTAATTGCACGCAACCCACACCCCTTTCTGATAATCCCATTTACTTGCCCCCAATTTGTTACCCCGTAATCGATTTGACTTCCCGCAATCCCCCCACCCCCTTTCTCATACTCCCTTTATCACTCTCCGCAGTATGTTGCCTCGCAAACCCGTTTATTCCCATGCACTCCCCGCAATATGTTTTCCTTTAAACCAAGCTGACTTCCCGCAATTCTTCTTCCGCAACCAACTTGACTGCCCGCAATCCGTCTTCCTCTAAATCCGATTTAATTGCACGCAACCCACACCCCTTTCTGATAATTCAATTTGATTGCACCCGATTTGTTTTACCCCGCAAAGCAATTTGACTGCACACACCCCCAACCCCCACCCCGCCACGCCGTTTTGCGCAAAAAAAAACGGCAAACGCCGCATTTCTGCCCGCCTGCCGTTTTTATTCTATCTCATTTTTCCCTGCATCACGCCTAAAAAAACAACGTCGCTATCCCTAGCACCACCGATGCCGTCACCAGTGCTTTGGCAGCCGTCTCCTGACGCCCCTTGCTTACGTGCCACACCACAATGCCCACCACCGCCAACAAACCGATGCCTGCGGCAATCCCTCGCTGCATCAAAAAATTGCTCGGCTCGCTCGTCACATTCAACCAAGCGATAACAATGCCGAACAGCGCCGTCACATACAACATCACTTGTTTCATCACGGGCTTTTTCGCAATAAACAACAGCACAATCGCCACCAAACTCAATACACACATCACAACAAAAGCAATAAACAACGCACCCAATGCCATTTTCGTTCCCTCTTTTCTCTTTTGCTCTCTCATGCCGTCAGCCTACGCGCTCGCCGCACAAAGCACACCGTGCTCCGCCCGTCAAACGCACCCTGCCCCGCATGGGGATTTATAATGTCATTATAGCACTTTTTTCACAATTTGTCCGTTATTTTTTTACTTTTTTCGCCATTTTGTCCGCACTTCGCAAACATTTTGCCGCCTGCGCCACAGTTCCACCCTATCCTCACACGCCGCGCAAATCAAAAACCCCCACTTTTCGCCGCCCTTTGACGCTTCTTTTGCGCACTTATCCAAACCCTACATCCCCACGCCGCCCTTGCCCCTTTCGTCCTCTCCGCACAAACACCACCCTCGAATCCATGGGCATTCAAGTAGATATTTCACCCCATCATGGGTATTTTCCCGCAAAAAAGCCCTAAAAAAAACAGCGCAAAGTCCCTACTCGGTCTTTGTGCTGCTTTTTTTCATCCAATTAATATTTTTGTTTTCGGCCTGACCAAAAACGCCCGTCAAAACCGACTCTTCAGCCTTTTATAAAAGCATCAACGCTAAAACGCCGTCCAGCCGCCGTCCACCGCAAGAATCTGTCCGCTGACAAAAGCGGAATCATCCGAGGCCAAAAACAATGCGGCATTGGCAATGTCGCTGCCTTCGCCGGTGCCGGGATTCAGCGCAATTATTTCCTGCACGCGTCCGTATCCGTCTCCGTTGGGCATGCCCATAGCGGCGCCGATTTCCGTGTTGATCGCACCGGGTGCAATCACATTACAGCGAATCTTATCCTTGCGATACACAAACGCCGTGTGGCGGCACATCGCATTCACCGCAGCTTTCGACGCGCCGTAAATGGCGCCCGCTGCCTGGTGCTGCGCGCCCACCGAGGAGACGGTAATGATGTTTCCGCCGTTGCCCTGAGCCAAAAACACCTGCACGGCCTTTCTCATGGCCGCAAAGGGTCCGTAGACGTTGACGCCCATCACATAGTCATATTTTTCATCGGTGGCATTGGCCACGGTGGCCATATCGTCCATCACCCCCGCATTGTTGACAAGCACGTCCAGTCTGCCAAACTCCTCCACACAAACATCAATCATCTTTTCGCAGTCTTCGAGCTTGGACACATCTCCCACAAACGCAACAATCTTGCCTGCCGCCCCTGCCAGC
>CALFLU010000059.1 GCA_937880125.1 uncultured Eubacteriaceae bacterium | reverse complement strand
GAGGTTAGAAGGTAATCTGATATCTGAATACAACAAAAAAGCACCCTTAAGGGTGTTTTTTATTGTGGAAAACGAGGAGAGGCCAGAGATGGGCAAACAGGAGCGGACTGCATTGAACGGGTGAAGAGAAAGAAAAAAGACAAAGGAGAAGCAAATAATAGTGAAGAGGATGGAAGAAAAGACAGCAGGGGCGGCGGGCAAGAAAAGGGTATGTCAAGGAGAGAACGGTAAAAAAATATGGAGAAGGGTGTGAGTGACTCAGGCTAAAAGAAGATGATACGGAGGGGCAAAAACAGATGAAGGGCAAAGGAGTAAACGGAGGATAAAAGCATAAAGGAGGCAGAAATGAAGGAAGAGAACGGCAAGGCAGGAGGAGGAAAAACGAGATGAAGGGCAAAGAATTAACAGGAGCGAAAAAGGAGGCGTACAGTGGACGTTAGAAAAGAGAGGATGCAGGCGGAGGGCGAAAAAGGCGGCGCGGCGAAGAAGACGGCGCAGACGGCTGAGCAGGTATGGCGGCAGTATCAGCGGGGCAAGGATTATTTGCACAAGTATGACTATTATCACAGCATTGAGGAGGCGTATCGCTACTATAAGGGCGATCAGTGGAACGGACTGAAGCTGTCGGGCGAAAAACCGCCCGCGCTGAACATTTTGGCGCCGATTGTGGACTATAAGGTGGCCACGGTTGCCAACAACGGCATGAGTATCAATTACAGCACGATGAATTACGGACGAGATTATGAAGACAGCATGCAGGTATGCGCGCTGCTCAACAGCCACGGCGCAAAGACCTGGGAGCGGCTGAAGATGGACAGGGCTGTGTGGCGTCATGTGAGCGCGGCGGCAATCAGCGGCGACAGCTGCGCGTATTTTTATCAGGGCGACAAGGGGCTCATAGAGACGCAGATGCTGGATATGAGCGCGGTGTATTTTGCCGATGAGCAGGAGGCGGATATTCAAAGGCAAAAGTATCTGATTTTGGCGCAGCGGCTCTTTGTGTCGGACGTGCGCGCACAGGCGCGAAAAAACGGTCTGGACGAGAGTGAGGTGGAATTGATCATGCCTGACGGCGATGTGCAGACGCAGATCGGGCAAAGGGCCAAGGAGGAGATAAAACAAGAAGAAGAGGACGGCAAGTGCGTGTGCCTTTTGAAGATGTGGAAAGAGGACGGCGAGGTGCATTTTTTACGCGCCACGAAAAACGTGGTGTATCAGGAAGATACCCATGTGGCGGGCATGAAGCTGTATCCCGTGGCGCACCTTTGCTGGGACGAGGAAAAGGGCAGCGCGCGTGGCATTGGCGAAGTGGTGCGGCGCATTCCCAATCAAATTGAGATCAACAAGACGCTGGCGCGCAACATTGCCGCCATTAAGCAGACGGCGTATCCACATATTGTCTATGACCGCGACAAGCTGAGCGCGGAGGCCGTGGGCAGGCTGGGCGTGGTGGGCAGCACCATTGCCGTGGGCAAGGGAGCGGGCGGAATCGTGGAGGACATTCGCAAGCATTTGAACTATTTGGAACCCGCTCAGGTGAACCCTGCGGCGATTAGTATGGTGAGCGAGCTGATGCAGTCGACCCGTGAGCTTGCCGGGGCGGGTGAGGCCGTAACGGGCAACATCAACCCCGAGCGCGCCAGCGGCGCGGCGATTATTGCCGTTAGGGACGCAAACGCCCTGCCGCTGAACAGTCAGGCCGCGGCGCTGAAGCAGTTTGTGGAGGATATTGCGCTGATATGGTTTGACATGTGGGTTGCCTATAACCCCGGCGGGTTGGAGATCGTGACGGAAAAAGAGGTGCCAGGCAGCGGTGCAGGGCAAATGGGCACGGCAGGCATGGCGGCAGGACAATTTGGTTTTGGCGGGGAAGGTTCTATGGATTTCAGCGGGGAAGGTCAACTCGGTATCAGCGGGGCGGGTTCCCTTGGCGCAAGCGGGGCAGGTCAACACCGCACAAACGGGGTGAGTCAATCAGCTTTCGGCGAAGCGGATTCCAATGCTGTGACGCAGGGCGACAGGTTTGCACAGATGCTGACGGGAGACGGCGTGGCGCTGGCGGGCGAGGAGTGGCAAGACAAAACAATCCCTGTGGCAGAGCGGGTGTCGGTGGCGGCATTGCAGGCGCTGAAAATCGACGTGCGCATTGATGTATCGCCCAACAATCCATACAGCAAGTTTGCCCAGGAGCAGGCGCTGCAAAACCTGCTGCAAATGCAGCTGATTACCTTTGAGGATTATGTGGAGGCCTTAGACGACGACAGCGCGGCGCCCAAGGCGAAACTGAAGGAGATTTTGCAGAAACAAAAACTGCGTCAAAGCGCTCAGACGCAGGCGCAAATGATGGGCAATCAGGCGCAGATGGCGCAAATGGCACGCATGCAGGCGGCGCAGCAGCCCATGGGCGAGGCGACGGGGGCAAGCGAGGAAGATGCGGGGCGCATGGTGCAGATGATTGAACAACTCATGGCCGAAAACGCGGAGATTTCGGGCAGAGGCATAATAAAAGGAGAAGAGTAACATGGCGACAAATCCATATTTACAGGAAGCCTTGGCGCAGCAGCGTCTGGCTTTGGACGAACAGATGAAACAATATCAGGCGCAATCGCTGCATGCGGCCGCGCAGGCCGCCAAGGCGCAGGCGACGGAAAACAGAGGGGCGGCGCTGGATTGGCGCAGCTATGCCAACCCCTACGGCAATATGGCCGAAAGTTTGGCGAGCAGAGGGCTGAAAAACAGCGGCCTGAGTCAAAGCGCGCTGAGCAGAGGCTACGGCGCCTAACAGGACGGGCAGAGCGGCCACGGCGCGCGCAGAGGCGCAAGGGCAGATAGACTTGCAGCTGGCGGGTCAACAGGCGCAGATTAATGCTGCGAAGATGCAGGCGCAGGCCGACTATGGCAGGCAGTTGTATGAAGACGACTGGCGCATGCGGCAGTTTGACTATCAGCAGGGCAGGGACGCCGCGGCGGACAAGCGCGCGCAGGAGGAGTTTGACTATCGCAAGCTGATTGATACCCGCAATTTCGACTACCAGCGCGGGCGTGACGACATCGGCGACAGCCGCTACGGACAGGAGTGGAACTACCGTCTGGGGCGTGACAGCGTGGACGACGGGCGCTATGACGCGCAGGTGGCCTATCAGCGGGCGCGGGACGCGATAATGGACGCGCGCTATGACAGAGAATGGGCGTGGCAAACAAAAAAAGATAACGCCTCTCGGGGTGGCTCGACGGGAGGCGGGAAAAAGAAAAAGATAGACAAAGAAATAATTTATATACCATTCTATTCAGGAGGCGGTGGCGGTTCAACTCGTGGCGGCGGCGCAGGGTTTTAGTAAAAAGATTACTAAAAAAATTGTAACCTAATATGATTTGAATAAGACAAGACAGCAAGGGCGAGCAACGGAAAGGAGAAAGGAAATTTGGGCAGATTAAAACAACGGATAGAAGAGGAGCGCCGCAGGCAGGAAGAGGAGGCCAGAGCCTTTCGGGCGGCGATGGAGAAGATTTCGCCGAGGGGGCATGTGGACAGCGAAGGACGGGTTCGCAGCAAGGAGGCGCAAAGAGCTGCGGACAAGACACAAAGCGTCAGTGCAACGAGCAGTGCGGCAAGACAAAATCAGGAGACTTGGGACAGAGAAGCCATGGCGGCTTCTTTTTTTGGTCAAAGTTTGGAAGAAGCTAAACGGCATGAAGAAGAAAACCGCAGGAAGCTTTGGGCGTTGATAGAAGCGGGGCGCCAAAGGACGCGGCAGAGTCTGCCGGGGCAGTTTGGGGTGAGTGAGGAACAGGCGGCCAAAACAAGCACGGAGGCAAAGCGAGCTTGGGCGGAGCATGTTTTGAATGCGAAGAAACTCGAAGAACAGCTGAAGGAAGAAAAAAAGAAAGTGCTGCAGCGAATTATCGGCAGCGCCCCTGAGGCGGGCGATCAATTCGGCGTGACAGATGCGCAGGCGGCAAGGATAAGCACAGAGGCAAAGCAGGGGTGGAAGGATACCTACCTGCGCCAGCAGGAAAAAATGCGCGCGCCTAATGCCTATGACGTGAGTTCGGATGCGTACTATGAAAGGGTGGATGCGGAAGGCAGAGAGCGGCTGAGGCACATTAATGATGAGACAAATGCGGTGACCGCGCGATTTGGGCTGACAAATAAGCAGGCGGAGTTGGTAAAGATGAGTATGAAACCTGCGCAAGAACCAAAACCGCCTGAGATAAAAAACAAGAACGCAACTATCTTTGAGCAACATTTGGAGACAGAGAAAAAGCTTTTGGCAGAGGAGGAGGCCAATAAGCAACGAGGAAGAGCGATTATTGAAAAATCGCAGCAATCAAAAGAAGAAGAAAGACAGCAGACGGCAAAAGAAAGACAGATTTATGAGATGTATTTGCCCATGAGCGAAGAGCGCAAACGCAATAATGCGGAAACGGAAGCAAGTTTTGACAAGGCGAAGGAGACATTTTTTGAGAATATTCGCAAAGAAAAAGAAAATGCTCGACTGCAAACGCAAATTATCAATGATTTGCGGGCAAAAGGTATGCGTGATTCGGAACTTGCGATGACATCGGAATATGAAATGAGTCAACGTCAGCAACAGATTGAAGAGATTGCGCCACTTTCGTTTCTAGGCAAAGACTGGCGCAGCGAAGCATTGTACGATGTATATCAAAATTCAATGCTTTTCGCTTATAACGAAGATTTGCGACAGGATAAAGATTATTTGGCGCGCGTGCAGGCGGGGCAAAGCAGCAATCCGTTTTTGAACGGTGGCGGGATGCAGGAAAATGTGGTGAAGGCGGAGGGTTGGGGATGGATAGACCCCAATTATTTGACGGAGGGCAGCAAGTATCTGACCCAAGCGGAAAAAGACCGTTTGAGTTATATGCTCTCTTTTACCGACGACCCTGTAAAAATGCGAGAGGCAAAGGATTATCAAGACTATTTGGAGTATGTGGGCAGGCAGCGGTATGAATTTATTCGCAATGAAACGGGAAATATGAAAAATCGCGGCGGTGCGGCAGCAGATGCCTATATTGGCGGTGTGGAAAATTCGTTGCAAGGCATTGTGGCTTCGGTGGAACAGTTTTTCGGCAATAAGGTAGCGCCTACAAAGATTATCTCGGCGGAGCAGGTGCGCGCCATGGATGATATTGAGTCTTCGAAGGGGCTGTCAAGATTTGCTAAAGCGTCACTGTATGCTGTGGGAAACATGACGCCGATGGTGTTGATGGGCAAATGGATGCCTACGGCGAAGATGTCACAGGTGGCCTCTTTCAGTACGATGTTTGGCGGCACGTGGGGCAATGCCTATGAGGAGGCGATGGCGGATTGGAAAAAGCCCAGTGAGGCAAGGGCTTATGCAACGCTGTCAGCGGCTTCCGAGACCTTGATGCAATATGGCATAGGCAGGGTAACGGGGATGGCGGCAGGGGTTATGCGCACACCGCCGATGGTGAACAAGGTGATTACTTCGCTGTCAAAACACCCGTATATGCAGCGAGGTATGAATGTGCTGTCGATGCTGAGCGGTGAGGTCTTTGAAGAACATATGCAGCTGGTGTTGCAGCCGCTGTATGAAAACATTGCCTATGGCACAAACAAAGAGATTAAACTCATACCCGAAGGCAGCAGGGAGAACTTTGCCGTGACGGTGTTGACTTCGCTGCTCATGGGTGGTGCCAGAAATGTAAAAGGGTTGATGGGAGATATACAAACCGTGAAGCGAAACGTGCGGCTGTCCGACGGCACGTTTCTGTCGTCGGACTTGCTGAACAGAGTGTATTATGCGGTGAGTAACAAAATTGCCATCGGAGAGATGGTAACAGATCAAGAAGTGGAGCTGGTAAATAAATTTGCCGAACAGCTGGATGAAAAAGAAATCGAATTTATGGCTGAACAAGCACGGCGTATATCCATGGTGAAGATGGGGGTAAAGACCTACGGCGAAATAGAGGCGGACTTGGCAGCATTGGACACAAAGGGAAAGTATGACTATTTGTCAAACCTGCTGAAGACCCCCGAGTTTTGGCAATCGTTGGGTGAAAACAGGCAAAGGATACAAAAATACAATCCCTCACAAAGCCCTGCGCAAAAGTTGGTCGCGGAGATGGAACAACGCGGCATGAAGGCACTGGCCGACAAGACAGGCATGCAGATAGAACAAAAGGCTATGGACGGGGATATTCACGGCATGTTGGAGGGTCAAAACAATACCCTGACGCTGAACACCAACAGCGAGAAGTCGCAATTGGAGACGGTTATCCATGAAGTGGTGCATACTACCAAGGACACAAAGGGTTATGAAGGAATGAAGCAAGCTGCCGTAACATGGTTTGAAAGCTTGCCGCAGGAAAAGCAGCAATCTATTCAGGACATCACACAGGAAAGCTACAGCGAGTTGTCTGATGAACAAAGACAGGATGAATTGACATCCAAATTTGTATCGGAGATTGCACTGAACCCTGTGCAGTCCATGAACTTGGCTTATGAAAACCCCAATACCGCAACGGTATTGCTCAGCAGTCTGAACACGGCTATAAAGAAGATAGGGCAAGACAAGGCGGGCAAGGCGATATTGGACGCAAAGAACAATCTGACCAAGGCGTTGTATGAGGTGAAGCGAGGGGGCGGGGTTGGGAACATGAAACCTGCGATTCAATATGATAAAGGCAAGAGCTTTGATGGGGTGGATGGCAATATCCATGATATTGATGTAGGCGAAATACAACCTAATTACGGTGTGGAGCCTGACGTTGATGGAGGGGACGTTGAAAGCGAAAACCAAACCGATGAAAACGTTGAAAACCATGAAAGCGATGCGTATAATAAAAGCAGTAAACTGATGGGGCTGGAAGGTTTTGGTGTAGAATCATATATAGTTATCGCAGAAAGAAACCCTGTTGTTGTAAATGCTGAGTTTAAAAATGAAGGAGTTACACAACCGCCTTATGATATAAATTATATTGTGAAATTGGTAGAGGCAGGTAATGAAAAATATGTGAGAGTATTTCATTATCACCCAGACAACACTTCCAATATGTTGGGCGGTTGGATAATGCGATTAAAAGACATTGAAGGGTTAACAGCTGAAGAAATAGCCGATAAATATTCTTTGCCAAAAGTACCTACACATATGTGTGACGTGATTTTGCCGTCAGATTTTATATTGCAAATGGGAATTGCTGGTCCAGTTAGTGAATGGGGAAGAGTGGGAGGAGGATTGCAATTTGATACTTTTGGAAAGGATTTACCAAAAGAGGTATTTAAAAATAAACGAAAAATAGAGTAATTATTAAGTAGTTAGGAGGCAAAAATGAAATATGAAATAATTGAAAAAACGCTAAAATTAGACGGAAAGGAAATTAAGTTTAAATATTCAATTGAAAAACTGGTTGAATTTGAGGATATGTATGTGCTTTTATTAACGGAAAACAAATTGCCGCACAATAATGTAATAGCTATTGATAGGGATGGCGTTATTTTATGGCATATTGAAGATATTAAAAAATTTCCTCGGCTTAATATTTATGTTGGTTTATGGAAAGAAAATGACAGGCAAATCGGCGTGATATCGTTTAGTGGATTTGAAATGATTATTGATGTGTATACGAAAGAAATTATCAGACATGAAATGACAAAATAAGCGATACGAAGAATAATGATTCGCAGAGGGGTGGCGACCTAAAGGTTATCATCGACCACCTTGTCATCCGGACTATGAAGTGAAAAATGTAAAAGCCGGGGATAAAGAATATGTAAGAGTGTTTGGACGCGATAAAAAAGGCAAGCTTAATAAAATCGGCAGATGGATCATGCTGAAAAGTGATATTGAAGGACTGACGCCCGAACAAATCAAAGATAAATTTGCTCTGTCATTTATGCCTACACATATCTGTGATGTGAAACCTTCGTCTGACTTTGTTTTACAAGCAAGTATTGCTAACGAACTTAAATGGGGAAAGGGGGGGGGATTACAGTTTGCAATAACGGATGAAGTCTTAGATTTGGATATATTTGGCAAAAAACGAAACCTAAATTAATGAGAATACAAAAGGAGGGCAAAATGAAATATAAAAAAGCTGGCAAAATATTGAAATTGAATGATAAAGAGATTGAGTTTCCCAATGAAATTTGTAAAGTGTTAGAATTCAATGGTGTATATATCGTGTTTATCATGGATAAAAATATTTTCCCAATTCATAATATCATTGCTGTTAATGCCGATGGCAGCATACTGTGGCGTATAGAGGATGTTATAAAGCTTGGGAGTCCTGATCCTTATGTAGATTTGTACAAAGAAAATGACAGGCATGTATGGGTGAGATCCGCGAGTGGAGTAGAAACGACATTTGATGTATACACGAAGGAAATTATTGACCAAGAGGTTAGAAGGTAATCTGATATCTGAATACAACATAAAAGCACCCTAACGGGTGCTTTTTTTATTGTAGGAAATTAAGATGGGCACTTATGGGTAGATACAAATGGCGCTGTGGCGTGTGCGGGTGCAATGAAGTTGACGGCAGAGGCGGAGGCGTGGAGAAAAAAAGAAAAAGACGGGCGTTTTGTCCGTTTGAAATGGGGTATAGTATAAACTGACAGGAAGGGTTTAACGGATGAAAGCGAGGGTGGCCGCGTGAGGGGGCAGTGGAGCGAAAGCGTAAAAAGAATGTAAAAAAATGTATATTCTTACTTTTGAAGGGCATGTATGTGGTATAATAGCGAAAATAATCATGGAGCGGAGGCAATGCGATGAAAACGAAAAGTAGCGTTATGATATTGTTGATTTTGTGCCTGATTGCAGGCGCGATGTTTGCGGGCTGCGCTGCGGACGGCAAGAAAGAGGCGGAAGGAAAGACGAAGGTGTATATGCTTACGGACATGGAAGCGTACATGGCAGCGGGGCAAGACGCGCAGGATGCGCCTGCGGCGGAGGGCGGCGAGATCGGCGTACCCGAGATTTTGCTGAGCAGCGACAATCGGTTTTTGTTTACGGTGTCTTATCTCAGCGATTATATGAACATCGGCACCTATGAGACCAAAGACGGCTTGGTGCGCATGACGACGGAAGACGAGAAGTACACCTTTGTGTTTAAGACCGATGGTGACAATTTGATTTATGACAAGGCGCAATCTTCGGAGGCGGTGCTGGACAGCGGCGTGGCGCTGCGTGACGGCGCGGTGTTTGAGCTGGTTGAGGAACATTAAGGGCAAAAAAATATATCCGAACAGAAAAAAGACGTGAAACACGTCTTTTTTGTTTGCGCAAAATCGGTCGGGAATAAAAAAAGAAACCGCGAAAGTTTCTTATATAATTATTTTATAACAATAATTTAAATAAGTCAACAGAATTTTGCAAAAAAGAATTTTGTGCCGTGCAAAAGAGGAGTGTGCTATACTGAAGCAAAGATTTTAGCGGCGCACAAAGCCGCGGTAGCAAAAGAGGAGAGAGCGATGAGCGAGTATAAGATAGAAGAGCTGGGGGCTGTGCTGCGATATGCGGACTTGGAGGGCGAGGGGCGCCCATTGTGTTTTTGCACGGGTTGGGCTGCGCCTCGACTTACGATTATATTCAGGTGGCGGCAAAGGGCGCCCTATCGGGACACAGGCGGTTGTTGGTGGACTTAATCGGCGCGGGATACAGCGATGATGCGACGGGGTTTGACTACACGCCTGCGGGACATGCGGCGTATTTGAAAGGCTTTCTCGCTTCGCTGGATTTGCCGCCCTATTACCTGTTTGGTCACAGCATGGGCGGGGCGATTGCCGTGTTGCTGGCGCGAGAGGTGCAGCATCGGCTGCGGGGGTTGATACTTACTGAACCGCATGTGGATGTTGCCGAGAAGGGCAGCGCGAGCCGTTTTATCGCTTCTTTCAGCGAGGAGGATTTTGTGCGCCGCGGGTTTGACGCGCTTGTCGGCGCGGCAAGACGCGCGCAGGACGGCGGCTGGGCGGGCAGCTTGCAGCGGTGGGATGCGCGCACGCTGCACAGCGCCGCGGCGGCCATTGTGGGCGGGGGTAATCCCCCGTGGCGCGAGGTGATGTATGAACTCACCTGCCCGATACAGGTCATTATCGGCTCAAAGAGCGAGCAAGACTTTAAGATCGACGAAATGCGTAAAAAGGGCATCTCTGTCCACTACGCGCAAGGCGTGGGCCACGGCATGGCATGGGAAGATCCTTTGGTTACGGCAAATGCCATTGCCAGGGCGATGGGTGAGATAGAGAAAGAGTAGGACAAATAAGCACAACAAGAAAAACGCACCCGAAAGGCATCGGCGCAAAAGAATAAGATTTTAAACGCAGAAACAGCGCTTTTGATGATTTTATTGAACTGTATAGACAATCGACACCCGAAAGGGTGTTTTTTTATGCCAAAAATCGTCTTTGGGCAAACAGACGTTAAACAGGCCTTTTTTTGAATAAGGACGGCTGATAAACGGAGGACACCGAACCTCGCCGAAAAACGAAAGGAAAACAACATGGAACAAAACATTGCAGCTGCAAATGACGGGCAGGTCGCTGCGCCCGAGACAAAGGACAATACGGAGGTTGACATCGCGCCGCAGGAGGCAGGCGGCGCAGGAGAGGAGGCAACGCAAGCTTTTTCTCAGGACGAGGTGCAAAAACAGGAGGCAGACGGCAACGCCACGCGGGCGTTTTCGCAACGGCTCAAGAGGGAAAAAGAAAAATATGACAAGGAATACGAGCCCTATAAGGAGCTGTTTGAGGAGCTGCGCGCGCTGGGTGTTGAGGCAGAAAGTCCCCGTGAGGCTCTATTGTTTTTGCGCGCCGAGAGTGAGGCCTACGCGCAGCGTCAAAGCCACGCGGAAAAGGTAAGCGCTGAGGAGATGTTTTATGCGGCGCTGGAGGCAGAGCCCGCTTATCTTGCGGCAAAAGAAATGGCGTACGAAAAAATGTATGCCGACGATTTGGCGGCAATCAAGGAGGTCTTTCCCGACGTTACGGCAAGCCATGTGAGCCAGTTGGGACAAGTCTACCTTTCGCTGATGCGCGCGGGACTGGGTGATGTGGTGGCCGCCTATGCGGCTGCGCGCGCCATAGAAGAGCGCATGGCTAAGGCGCCGCCGGCCAGCATGGGGTCGGTTGCCAACGCGGCGGGGGAGGATAAGGAATATTACTCACCCGCCGACGTGGACCGACTGCCCAAAAAGGCCTATAACAATGCGGGGATTATGGCAAAAATCAAAAAATCCATGACCAAATGGTAAAACGAAAAAAGGAGTGAAAACATGTCTTATAACAACTTTAAACAAACTTACTGGAGCAAGTTTATCCAGACGGAAAACGAAAAACTTTGTGTGCTTGCAAATCTTTGTGATTACAAGTTTGAAAAAGAAGCCTCTCAGGGCGAAAAAATCAAAATTTTGGGCGTGGGACGCCCCACCATCGGCGACTTTACCGGCCAAGACATCGGCGCGCCGGAGGTGGTGGATGATTCCAGCGTGTTTTTGGAAATCGACCAGGCAAAATTTTTCAACTTTATGGTGGGCGATATCGACCAGGCCCAGGGCAAGGAAGGGCTGATGGAGGCGCTGACCAACGAGGCGTCCTGCGCGCTGTCTGAGGCCAGGGACACCTACGTTGCCAGAGTGGCCGGCAGCGGCGCTGCGCATATGAACGCGGCGGCGGGCGAAGTACTCGACACCCAGCAAAAGGTGAAGGCCGCCATAGACAAGGCCTTTACGGTGCTGTGGCAAAACAGCGTGCGCTTTACGGACGATGTGTGGATTGTGCTCTCGCCCTGGGCATACAGCTTGTTCAAAAATGAACTCATTGAGCTGAAAACCGCCAACGACGTGCTGATTCGCAAGGGCGTCGTGGGGCTGTATAACAACGCCACGGTGTATATGAGCAACAATTTGTATACCGAGGGCGGCAACGACTATATGCTCATCGGCACGAAAAAATCCGTGGCATTTGCGAGCCAAATCGAAAAAGTCGTACCCTATGAGCCCCACGGTCTTTTTGCCGACGCACTCAAAGGACTGGACGTGTACGGCGCAAAAATCGTGCGCCCCAAAGAGCTTTACTGCATTCGTGCAAGACTAAACGCATAAAAGGAGAACAAACAATATGGCAACAGCAAATTTATTGAAACTGCAATTTAATGTATCTTCGCAGCTGCCCGCACAGACGGCCTGCGATATAACCACGGGCGCGGGGGTGGACTACGGCGCAGCCGAAGACAGACACATCGTGCTTTTGATCGAAAACACCGCCGTGGCCGCAGAGGATGTAACCATCCCCAAGGGCAGCGGCATTCAGGCCGTGAGCGACTATGTGTTTTCGGTGCCTGCCGGGGGCAAAGTGGCCCTGGTGGTGGAAAGCGGCAAGTATAAAAACTTTTCCGACGCCACCGTGCGCATCAAGGGCAGCGCCAACATCAAAGTAACGGCCATTGCCACACCCTAAGCTGAGTCGGGAGGGAGGATACCTCCCTCTATTTTTATAACAAGGGGAAGAACGATGAAAATTACATGGAAAAATATAAAGGAATCAATGCACCGGCTGATGTTTTTGGAGCCGCGGGAATATGAGGGCTATGAACAAGCCATTATAGAAGCCGCCAATTACGCTTTGGTGGTGTTGGCCGAAGAGTTTCCCAACAAGGCCACCTACGACATCACGCAAAGCGCTACAGACGAAGAGGGCATGAACGAATACGACCTGGCGCAGCTGACAAACCCAGGCGGCGAAAACACGTTTTTGGGTTTTGTGGAAGATGCGCCCGTGCTGGTGCGAAAAGCAAGCGGGAGCTGGCAGGAGGCCGACGGTGCGCAGATACTTTTGGACAGGGTGTTGTTTTTGCCGAAAAGCGCCGCGGGACTCTTTCGCGTGGTGTATAAAAAGGCGCTGAGGCGCATTGACGAAAGCACCGCGGAGGATTATGCCTTTGAGCTGTGTGCCGCCGCCAACAACCTGCTGCCGCTGCTGATGGCTTATCGCGTTTTTAAAGACGACGACATGGCAAAGGCTGCGCAGTATTACAACGAGTTTCGCGATATGCTCTGGGCGCTAAAACGCGCTCCGACACTCAAAGACGACATTGCCGTGCGCGCGGAGGCGGGCTATGAAAGGCTATGAGCGCGCGCCGATGCCCGCGATGTCTTCGCCGATGATGCACAGGCGTGAATATGGCGCACTGGCGGGCGTGGACTATTTGTCGACCCCGTCCCGCGTATCGGCGCGCCGCAGCCCGGATGCGAAAAACGTCTACAAAAATTATTTGTCCGAGGCGGGCCAAGCCATTGAGACACGGCCGGGGCTGCACCTGTTGGGCAGCATTGTCCAAAGCGGAGAGAGCAAAATCTACGGCATACACTTTCTGGCGGGCAAGGCGCTGATTCATTGCGGAAACAAGTTGTATATACACCCTGCCTTCGGCGGGGAATTTAATATGGAAAATGTGACGCTTGCGGAGGGTTTTGTCATGAACAATCAGCCCTCCGCAAGCTTTTTGTATGACGGCAAACTCTATTTGTTGGACGGCAAAAACTATTTGGTCTACGACGGTCAAGGACTCAGCGCCGTGGTGGGGACGGTGCCTGTGACCAGCACCTCTGCGGCACCGAACGGAGGCGGCAGAGTGGCCTATCAGGGTGTGAACTATTTGTCCGACAAGCGCAAAAACACCTTTGTGAGCGACGGGGTCTCCACGGTGTACCACCTGGACGCAACGGGTATTGGCGCCGTCAACGCTGTGACGGTAAACGGGGCGGCCAAGACGGACTTTACCTTTGACGCCGCGGCAGGCACCGTCACCTTTGCTGTCGCACCCGCTGCTGCGCTGACGGCGGGGGTGGACAATGTGGTCATTGAATTTACCAAAACAGTGGCAGGACAGGCGGCGCATATTACGGGCTGCACGCTGTGCAAGGTCTTTGACAACCGCGTCTTTGTCAGCGGCAACGACGGCTACAGGGGCGTGCTGTTTCATTCGGCGCTGGACGATGTGGCGTACTTTTCCGACGAAGCCTGGTATGACGACGGGCGCGACAACGTAGCCATCAAAGCCATTGTGGCCGCGGGAGACAGCCTGGTTTGTCTCAAAGCCGACAGCGCCCCCGGCAGCAAGGTGTTTTTTCATACCGCTGCGCTGGACGATGTCTACGGCAAGGTCTATCCCGTCAGCGAAAGCGCCATTACGCTGGGTGTGCGCTCGGCGGCGGCCAACTTTCGCGATGAGATTGTCTATCTCTCGCCCCAGGGACTGCAAAGCGTGGTGGCGGGAGAGAGCGGCGCGGCGCTAAAACACAAATCCACCCTCGTGGACCGCCGGCTGCTGAGTGAGGCGGCAAGCGAGGCGGCGAAAATCGAGGTCTGGAACAACTACCTGTGCATTTTGCTCAACGGCAGGCTTTATCTGGCCGACAGCAGGCAGCAGGAAAGCGGCGAATATGAATGGTACTGCTGGGAGGGCATGGGGCTGGTCAAGGATGACATTTTTCACGCCGCCTGCAGCATGATCAGCCGCGGTGAAGAGCTGTTACTGGGCACCGAAAGCGGCGATATTTTGCTGTTTGGCGGCACCCACGACGACAAAATGGTAAACGGCGCCGTGGTGCCTTGCCTCATCGAAAGCTGGTGGACGACACCGATGGATATTTTTGACACGCTGACGCACTTAAAGACCACGGCCAAGCGCGGCGGGGCGGCGCTGGTCAAGCGCATACCCAACAGCGTGCTGAAAATAGACGTCATGACCGACAAAGAAAGCTGGCAAAACGTGTATGCGGGCACCACGGAGGGCTTTTCCTTTGACGTGTTCTTGCGCTACTTGAGGCAGGAGGGCATAGAGGGCATCTCCTTTGGCACAGGGGTGCGCGGCACCGTTTTATTTGAAGTGAAACGAAAAAAAATCAGAGAATTTTCGATGAAGTTTTATTCGGACGAAATCGACAAGCCCTTTGGGCTTTATGAGGCCGTTATCGAATACGCCATCGGTAATTATACGAAAAAGTAGGTGAATACTATGGCACTAAGCAAGTGCAACGCAAATGTAAGCAACATCTCCGCGCTGCCCGATGAGCCCACCACCACGGCAACGGCGCTGAAGGCGCTCATGGACAAAGCGGGGGTGGATATTAAAAATTATCTCAACAACGTGCTCACAAGCGAACAGGATGCCGTCAACGCGCTGATTTCGGACGTGAGCAAGGCGCAAATCGACACGCTGGCGGGCATTGATACGACGAGTACGATTCAAGGGCAGTTAAACGCCAAGCAAAGGACAGTGGCGGGAATAGACGATACGAAGATCGGCTATCTTGCAGGGGTGACAAGCGACATTCAATCGCAGCTGAATGGCAAGCAGGCAATCGTAGCAGGGGTAGACAGCGTTAAAATCGGCTATCTGAGCGATGTGACCGGTGATATTCAGGCGCAATTAAACACAAAGCAGCCGGTGGTATTAGGGGTGGACAGTACGGAAATAGGCTATCTCAACGGTGTAACAAGCGCCATTCAAACGCAGCTGAACGCAAAACAAAGCACGATACAACACGGTACAACGCTGCCTGCTGCGGGGCAGGCGGGACGCGTGTTTATCCTGCATAAATAGGTGAGAACATGGCTACCTACACAGGCTCGCTGAGTAACTCAAGCTATATTTATGCAGATACGACGATTACGCAGCTCAGTCAGGAGATTGCTGTCAACCGCTCTTATGTCAACGTGCTCGTGCAGCTGCGTTCCGCCAGTACTTCCTCTTATGACAGCTACGGCACGGGCAGCCTGACGGTGTATATGGACGGCGCTGCCATTGGCAGCGCGAACGGGGCGACGCTGAATTTTAACTTCGGCAGCTACAGCGTCAAGGAACTGCTCAATTTCAACACCTATGTCAATCACAACGCCGACGGCACGAAAACGGCAAACTTTCGCACGGTCATTTCGTATCCTTCGGGCAAACCCCACGGCAGCAGCGACGTCAACGGCAATGTGACCTTTACGACCATTCCCCGCGGCAGCGTCATTGCCGCCGTCAACGATACGGACGATATGGCGCGCTCTTTCAGCCTGCAGTTTACGAAATACGCCGAGTTTACCCACAGCCTCAGGCTTTATACGAACGATTTAACCCTGCGAACCATCACAGGTATCACAGCAAGCCCTATAACCGTCACGCTGACGGATGCGGAAATTTTGTCCGTGATGGAAAACTGGAACGTAGGCGGCGGCAAACGCGGACAAATCGGCTTTGAACTTAAGACCTTCAGCGGCAGCACGCAAATAGGCGGCTCAAGCATAACCGCGGGGTATTTGGACATCAAGGGCAATATGGCCTATGACGACGGAACAAACATCAAACGAGGCATACCCTATTACGACGACGGCGTAAAATGGACGCCCGCCATCGCAAAATACGACGACGGGGCGGTGTGGAGATGACTACTCGCAGAGACGTGCCGAAAATCGGCACCTTTGACGAACTGTTTCGCAGGTACGACTTGACGGAGATGAAAACCACGGCCGCATCTGCCGCCAAAGAGGGCAGCGCCCACGCCGCAAGGGCGGACAACCCCCACGGCGTGACCAAGGCGCAGGTGGGGCTGGGCAGTGTGGAAAACTTGTCCTTTGCGGACTATGTTGCCAAGGCGGATATTGTCAACGACCTGTTGACAGGGGGCGTCGACAAAGTGTTGTCCGCCGAACAGGGCAAGAATATCGCATCGAGCAACTATCAGAAAAAAGCCGTATACAGGCCGCAAAACAACTGCAACGACAACATCGAAGAATGGGTGTTGGGCGGCGGAGGCGGCGCGAGCGCGAATTATCCGAACAATACGCTGTTTTGGTATATCAATACCATCCATTTCTCCGCCAATGCAAAAAAGCAAATCGCTTATGAATACCGCAGTCACAGCATCTATACGCGCTATTATTATGTGGGCGTTTGGAGTGAGTGGAAGTCTGAAGAGAAAGATATTTTGTTTCTTGAAAAAATGAAATCGGCGATTGTGATTGAAAACGGTGATTTTTCGGAAAGAATGACAAACTACAGTTGGGGCAGTATGAGCAACAGCTGGTATACAGACACGGGAGGATGGTTTATAGGACTTACCGCCACCGCTCAAAACGGCGGCATGTGGCAATATATATTGAACAGCTATGTCAATGAGGGCCATAAACTGTATTTTTCGGCGGATGTTAAGCCCGCCACCACAACGACAGCGGTCGGTCTAAGACAGGATGGGGGCTATGGCGGGACGGTTATCAATCCCACACTGTTAAATCAGTGGCAACGTGTGTCCGGAATACATACGGTTGCAGCAGCTGGAGTAAATCGTCCGTATTTCTCATTTGGCGATACGGCAGCAAGCGGCTGGCAACAGCACTATCTTCGCAGAGTGGTGGTATTGGATTTGACAATGCTGTATGGCAGGGGATTGGAGCCTGCAACGACAACAGAGTTAGACTTCTATGTAGCGCTATATTTAAATCATTTAAATAAGCCTTCCGATATTAAGTACGGAATCAATGCAAACGGAGAATTTTTGGCTTTTCCGAGCGGGGCATTAATCATGTGGGGGTTTATTCAAGTTCCGCCCAATACTTCGATGTATACCGTCACATATCCGATGACGGCTACTTCTGCTCCAAGACCTTTTTTGCAAACACACTGGAGCTATACGGCAAACACATTTTGGACTACGGGCGGTATAACCAGTACGACATTTGATGTTTATCCGAGAGCCTATAATACGGCCGTTCCCACAACAATAACAAATGCGCATTGGTATGCGATCGGCAAATGGAGAGGAGGTCCGGGTTAATATGATGATTAAATACAGTCCGCAGTGGAATAGCGGAAGCACCATTTCTTACAGCTTTAACGGAGAAAACATTACAGTGAATATGGACGGCATCACCGATACGTTTGATTTTACGAATGTAGGGGATGGCTCGCTGCAAATCAGAGAGCCGCAGCCCCCGTTTGGCTTATTGATCAACACGGTTTTACCCGTCATTCCCATCTTGTCCGCGAAAAGAGAAGACGGTACTTTATGGGTAGAGCTGTTAAACTTTATCGACGACAGCGCAACCGAAGAAGAGAGATTTCCCGTCTGGCAGGAGGTGTAAATATGGCGACGATGCAATGGCAAACGCCCCAAGAGCGGGCGGCGGAGCTGGAGAGGCTGTCCGATGAGGCGCTCAAAGAGACGAGGGCGATAGTCTCTTTGCAGGCAGCGGTAGGGCTGATCAAGCAATATCACAACAATATGATAGATGTGCTGATACAGGCCTTTCCGTTGATGCCCACGGTTCAGCAGCAACTGCAGAATTACAAAATTCCCTGACAAAATGCAGACGCCCAAGGGGGTGCTTTTTTGACGGAGGTGAGAAATGGAAAACAAAGACTTTTACGACTATAAATTTACGGAAATAGACGAAGACATCGACTGCATTCACAGTCGGCTCGACAAGCACGCCACACGGCTGGATAAGCATGAGGAAGCCATCAAAGACAGCCTCATCGACCGCGCCAAGCTCAATCAGAGCCTGGCGGCGCTGACCAAGGTGCTGTGGTATTTGTCCACGGCCATCATCGGGCTGCTTGCGGCCAACATTGTGCAGGATTTCTTCATGAAATAATCCGAAAAGGAGAGAGAATATGGAAAAAAACAGTACAATTACAGCAGGCAGTCTCGCACGCACGGCGGTGCTTTTTTTAGCCCTGATCAACCAGGGACTGAGCCTGGCGGGCAGACCCGTCATAGCCGTGGCCGACGAGGAGATAACCCAACTCATCACGCTGGCGTTCACCGTGGCAGCCGCCCTGGTAGCCTGGTGGAAAAACAACAGCTTCACAAAGGCGGCGCGGGCAGGGGACAGACTGATGCACCAATTAAAGCAAGAGGAGCGTGAGAGACGTGAGTTTTAGCGTAGCACAGGCCAAGGCCAATATGCACGGCATGTATGGCAACTATACGGGCGCGATGGACAACGCCAAAACGACGGCCTACCGCGCGGCGGTGCGGGCCTTTCGCCGTCGTCACGGGATTGCGCCTTCGCAGTATTTTACACAGGAGTGCATCACGGCTTCCGTCTCCGAGGTCAAGGAACTGCAAAGTATGCTGAGCCGTTTGGGCTTTTCTGTGGGCGCTGCGGGCATTGACGGGCGTTTTGGGCTGGTTGACGGCGGCGCCACAGGGGCGGCGGTGGAGGCTTATCAGCGCACGAGAAACCTGCGGGCAGACCGCATTGCGGGCAGCATGACGCTATCAGCGCTGCGTGCGGAATATGCGGCCAAAACCCGTCCGCAAAGCGCGGGTCAAACAGGCCGAGGCATTGATTTTGGCAAGTATCCCAACTTCAAGGCGAGCGAGTTTGCCTGCCGCGGGGGCTGGTGCTGCGACGGTTCTTTGCACTTGCTCACCGAGGACATTGTCGCTGTCGCCCAGCGCATTCGCAGTCATTTTGGCCGCCCGCTGATCATCACAAAGGTCGGCGGCGTTCGCTGCGACGCGCTGAACCGTGTCACGCAGGGCAGCATTGCAGGCTCGCAGCACACCAAGGGCAAAGCCATCGATTTTTACATTCCCGGCGTGGGCGTCTCGGCGGTGCTGGCATACTGCAGGCAGCTGCAGTCCCGAGGCGTCATTCGCTACTGCTATACCAACAACACCAATATGCGCGGCGCCGTGCATGTGGAGGTGGGGTGATTCAATTCAATATATAACAAAGACGAGCCGCGGTAGCGGCTCTTTTTTTTTTGTTTAAACATCTCTCTTTATGTTATAATATTACAAACAGAAAGAGAGAATAAAATGGCAAATAGACTGGAAGTTCCGCAAAAAACAAATGATATATCTCCTAAAGAAATCATAAGAAAAGAAGAATTAATTGATGCAGATATTGTTACTATCGATGAAGCCTTGGAAAGTGGAACAAGTGAGAAACTCATATCGGTACATCGTGACATTGATTGTAAATATCAAGCGGTGATAATAGATTGGGGCAAGAGTATGTATGGGCTTAATCATGGCGGATTTATATATGAAACGATCGGTGATGAATCATTAAAAAACAATCTATCTTCGATGAAGTCAAAATTGACAGCATTTAAACGGGGACTTAATGTAAAAAAAGATACAAATCAAAATAAATTACAAAACAATATAAATTTAGCTGTAAATAACACCATTGGCGTAACTTTATCAGTTCAACAAACTCTAGAACAAATTCAGAATATGACAGCCCTTTCTCAAGAAGAAACGAAAGAAATAGAAGATAAAATTATGGAATTGGATAAAATTTCTAAAGAGAAACTACATCCAAAGGCTAAATGGGAAAAAATTAAACCGATTATTCAATTTGCATTAGATAAAGGCGTGGATGTAGGCATTGCGGTTTTATCGCTGGTATTACAAATGAAATTAACCAATTAGATTATTTATAAAAACCACAGCCGCTCGCGCGGCTCTTTTTTTATTGTGAAAAAACAGTTGATTATACACACTAAAATGTGTACAATGTGAATAGAATTCACAAAGAGGTTGAAATGAAACGGCGAGATTTAATCAAATTGCTTGAAAAAAACGGCTGGTATTTTAAACGGAGCGGCGGCAGTCACGACATTTATACCAACGGTAAAGACATCGAACCCATTTCACACCAAAACGAAATCAAAGAACTTGTAGCGCAAAAGATTATCAAGCGCAGAGGGCTGAAATAAACCGAAAAAGAAGGTGAGCGACATGAAACAAGTCTATCCGATTATCCTTACAAAAGCAGCAGGCGGCTATGCGGCGTATGTGCCTGATTTTGATATCGATACGCAAGGAGATAGCTTGGCACATATCATCGAGATGGCGCGGGACGCCATCGGGCTGGTGGGTATTGATTTGCAGGACGAAGGCAAAGTCGTTCCCGCGCCTTCCAAACCCGAAGATATTCAAACAAAAAAGGGCGAGACCTTGTCGCTGGTGGACATTGATTTTGACCAATATCGTCGGGCAAACGAAAACCGCACGGTGCGCAGAAACGTAACGCTGCCCTCATGGCTCAACGAAAAAGCCGACCAGGCAGGGCTCAACGTGTCAGGTGTTTTGCAAAAGGCATTAAAGCGTGAACTGAATTTAAAAAATCGGTAAACTTTTTTGATTATTGAATCATACAGATAAAAAAATTCCAAAAACACCTTGCACCTGCTGAAAGCAAAACAGCTGTATGCCAAATAACCCGCTGATTACAAATCAGCTGCGTGCTAAACAACCTGCTGATTACGAATCAGCTGCTCTGCAGACAAAAGAAAAAAGCCGACCATGGAGTCGGCTTTTACTGTCGTATCAATTACTCAAACATCGCCTGCACCCGCCCCAGAGGCCCGAAGTCGGCAACAAATTTGTCGCCCGCCTCAATGTAGAAGGCAGGGTTGAGCGAGCCTGTGATGACAACATCACCCTTTTCGAGGCGCTCGCCGTATTCGGCAAGCTTGTTGGCAAGCCACGCCACCACATAAATGGGGCTGCCCATGGCCGCTGCGCTGTTGGAAAAGCAAACCGCCTTGTCGTTTTGATAAAGCGTCAAGGCAATGTCGGAAAAGTCCAGCCCGCGCACATCGGCCATCACGTCCCCAACCACCAAATAGCCGTTGTAGACATTGTCCGCCAGGGCGTCCAGCATTTTTACGTTGCCGTGAATGCGCATATCAGGCACCTCTATCGTGGGCACGGCCCCCGCCACACAGCGCAGTACGTCATAGGGCTGCACATTAGGGCCCTCAAGGGTCTCAGCCATGACAAAACCCACCTCGCACTCGATAAAAGGCTTAATCTGCGAAGCGCGCACAATGCTGTCCCGCGGCGTTTTGATGATATCGCTGAGCAAGTATCCCATCACGGGTTCCTGCAAATTGAGCATCTCCTGCATGACTTTGTTCGTGGCGCCCACTTTTTTGCCGACGATTTTGTGCCCCATATCCAGCCTGCGGGCAATGTTGATTTGCTGAATTTTTCGGCTGTCTTCCAGGGTCATTTCGGGATAAGCATCGCTGAAGGCCTCAATGGATTGGGCCTTTATGGCCGACTGCCAGAGTTTGTCCGCCATTTGTCGGTGAAAAGATGCATCCATCATAATCGTTTCTCTCTTTCGCTTTTTTCGGTCGTATATTCTCATATTATTATAAATCGCACCCGCTTTGAAATCAAACAATTCCTTCGCAGATAAAAAATGCTATAATAAAAATAAATAAAATCCAATCCTGCACACAACAAAACACCCCGGGGAGAAGAAAATGAAACATAAAATCGTAAACGCAGAAGCCTTTGACGTCATTGCCAAAATCAAGCGCTTTCCAAAGGACAAATCCCGCAACAAAGAGCTTATACCCGCCTTTTGGCATCGTTGCATGCAAGAGGGAACCGTTGCGCGCCTGGCAGACCTGGCCCATAAAAACAATCTGTTCAAAGACGCCCTCATCGGCATTACGCCCGACTACTACGAGGCCGAAGACGACTTTGCCTATGGCATCGGCGCCCACTATGGCGGCGAGGCGTGCGAAGATAAAGCGCTGCGCGTTTTGCACATACCCGCAGCAACCTATGGGGTGTTTGATTGCGTTGGACAAGCCGCCGACGTTTTGGATGAAGTCTATGCCTATGTATTCGGTGAGTTTTTTCAAAACCAACCCTTTCGACCGGGCGGCACCGTCATCGAAGTCTATCCCGCCACAGGCGCCGACAGGCAGGACTACCACCGTCAGATATGGTTTTCCTTGGAAGAAAAAGAGAATTGAATCACCCTGCGCTGTGGAAAAAAATAGGAAATCGAAAAGAACTGTGCTATACTGAAAGAGAAACAGACCATCGATTATGAGTCAGATGAAAGGAGCAACCAATGATTCAAATTATTTTTCATGTAGACGAGATGGAAAAATGGCACCTTGCCCTTGAAAACGCGCGCAATGCCCTCAACGCACAAAGCGACGCCACCGTGGAAATGCTCGCCAATGCAGCAGCGGTCAACTTTTTTGCAAGTGACTATGAGCGCCCCGAAATTTATCAGGAACTCATCGACAGAGGCGTCAAATTTGCCGCTTGCCGCAATGCGCTGCGCAATAATGAAGTAGCCGAAGACAGCGTTCCCGCAGAGGTCAAAATTGTGGGCGCAGGGGTCATTGAACTTGCCGAAAAACAAAACGCAGGCTATGCCTATATCAGACCCTAAATACACACAGACAATCCAAAATTGAGCATGTCGAAAAGAGAGTGGCAGCACTCTCTTTTTTGTTGTGTAAATATTTTTTATATTTTTGTTGGTAAAGATTGGAAAAAGAGAAATTTTGTGGTATCGTAAAAATACAACAATGCCGATCAAACATCAAAAAAACGCCGCATGCGCCAAACAAATGCGCGCAAGGCAAAAGGAGCATGATATGTTGAAAATTGTAGTACACGTTGTAGACATGGCAAAATGGGAAGGAGCCTTGGTCAATGTCAATAACGCCCTGGTTGCAAGACCCAATGCCACCGTGGAGTTGGTTTGTGACGGCGAAGCCGTACAATTTGTGAAAAAAGATTATCCGCGTCCCGCAATGTTTGACGAACTGGCAAAAAAAGGCGTCGTCTTTGCCGCCTGCCGCAATGCGCTGGCATATTTTAATGTCCCCGAAGATGACTTGGCACAGGGCGTTGTGGTTGTGGTAGCAGGCATCATTGAAGTCACCGAAAAACAAGCGGAAGGCTACGGCTACATCAAACCCTAACAAAAACACCGTCCGAATCCAAAGAGCCGCAAGGCTCTTTTTTTTGCGCTTATTGCAAAAATAACGGTCAAAAAATCGGCCGTCTTTCTTGACAGACAAAGAGGGAAGTGGTATGCTTGTTTCAAAAGTTAGATATATCTAACCAAAAGGAGTTCTCCATGAGTGTAGTCATCATCGGCGGCAACGACCGCATGCATCGCCTCTACAAAGACACCTGCAAAGCCTATGGCTGTCGCGCCAAAGTGTTCACACAACCCCAGTCCACCATGGTACAAAAGATCGGTAACGCCGATTTAATGATTGTCTTTACGGGCACGGTTTCTTATAAAATGACAAAGTGCGCCCTTGATCATGCCAAACGGCGCAGCACCTGTGTGGCACGCAGCCACAGCAGCAGCCTCTCTGCGCTGCACGATATTCTCTCAGTGCACTGCAGCGGCTGCAAAAATCGCACCTGTTGCCCCAAGGCGCGCTGAAAAGCGCCCATGTGTCGCCTTCATCAAAAAAACGGTTCCATAGCAGACAGTTGCGCACAATTTTTTTGGTTCAAAATCCCTTGCCCTGTGGTATGATAAACACAAAGAAAGATAATTTTTCACCGCAAAGGAGCCAAGTCCATGGCCAACAACACACAACCTGCCAACTTTATCGGAACGAGCAAAGCAGCCAATTTGTTCAGAGGGCGCGAGGCCGTGGGCGGCAGGCTGCACTTTGACGAGAAGGGCATGACGTTTCAATCCCATAAAGTCAATATCCAAAAAGGGCAAAGCCGCATTCACTATAACGAAATCAAACACATCAAAGCCTTTCGCACCCTGGGCATCGTGCCCAACGGCATGGCCATTGTCACAAAAAAAGGCAAAGAATACCGCTTTGTCATCAACAACCGCAAAGCCATCATGGCCTTTCTCAACGGCAAAGTGCAAGACTGAACAGGTGTTTTGTCAACTTCTGTACATAAAAATGCGGATATATAAAGTTGTTGTACATCCGCATTTTTATGATTAGAAGAGATGTCACAGTCAAGTAAAAGTGTTAAATACTCTCGGTAACAGGATTTTCATCGGCGTCGATCCGATTGTCCAGTCCCGGAGGCAGCTTGCCTTCTTCTTCCATTCTTCGATAGCGCATTTTATTGCGAATACCTAAGATAGACATGGGCACAATCATTAAGAACATGCTGATCCATCCGGATGCGGCGTATCCTTTGTTAATGATGGCAAGCAATCCGAATTGTGATACGAGCCAAACGACAATGAGCCAGCTGGTGGAAATGATCGCGTTTTTCAGCTTTTTATTTTCCATCTTTTTCAAAAATATCAAAGCAAAACGCGTTTGTGAGGTAAAGACGAATCCGACGGAGGTGGTTATCAGTGCAGAAAAGAGCAGCAGCGGATAAGCTATATTAAAGAACGGTATATCCAATTGATTCACCACATAAAGTGTCGGCAATAACTTTGCTTCGGCGTCAGTTGCCACTTCGGGCATTCCGCCCATAATCATGGTGCATACAGCAACCAGCATCAACGAGTTCAAGACAACACCGGTAATTACTGCGCCTCTGGCTTCGTTTCGATAGCGAATACCTACTGCGGCAGCAGCCGCCACGGCCCACATGCCCGACTGGAAGTTTAAGTAGGTCCACGCAAACATAAAGGATGACTTATAAGAGGTATACATTACACGGTTTGAAATATGATAGCCGATATTTTCTCTAAAAGCATATATGCCAAACCCCGTAATGAGCAAGACTAGAATAATCATCAAAATCGTCAGTGCCGTACCGAACATTCTGATAAATTTTGCGCCGAATATACACATCAAAACCGTTAAAAAGAGCATGACCAATGTGCCAAGAAAATTAGGGAGACCAAATATTTGGTTAAACAGCGCTGCGCCGCCGGCCAAACAGGCAGCGGGAGCAAGCACCATGGCAATTGATCGATAAACGTCGTAGGCGTTGGCTAAAACTTTATTATACGGTACAAAAGCTTTATGAACCACTTCGTTGTAGGCAAAGACTTGTTGAAGTCTGGCAATTTCCAAACCGACATACATGATCAGTCCCACACCTGTCATGGAAAATATCGGCATAAAAATGGTTGTCCAACCGTGGCGCACAAAATAGGAGACCTCCTGTGTTCCCGAAGCAAAACCTGCTCCGCAGTGAGAAGAAAACCACACGGAAGCCACGCCGATCGACAAAGCGGTAAAATATCTTCCACTTTTAACTTTCATTGTTATCCTCCTTAAATAGAAATTCGTTCAATTGTTACGCATCATGCTGCAGTGATGTCTTGTCGGGTCGGTGTGCTGCGGCGATTAAAACTTAAACGTAGGCACCGGGCGCAGATGTTTGACAAATGCGTTATCCAATCCGCGCTTTCCCTGTGTCATGGTTTCAATTACAGCAAAAATCCCGCCTGCTTCGCCTGATAGGTAAGTTCGTCACGAAACGACGGATGTGCAATGGTAATCAGCTTTCTCGCCCTGTTGGAGGCGGTTTCATGCAGCAAATCCGCCACGCCGTATTCGGTGACAACATATTGTACGTCGGTTCTCGGCGTCGTGATAATTTCTCCCGCAGGGTGCTGAAATACGATCTTGGACATGCTCGTGCCGTCTTTTTTGGTGTTGGTCGATTTCATCGCGATAAAAGACATCCCTCCTTTACTCATTTGTGCGCCGCGAACAAAATCGACTTGTCCGCCGGTGCCGCTAAACTGCTTGCCGCCAATGGATTCCGAACACACTTGCCCGGTAAGATCAATGCTGATGCATGAATTGACTGAAACAAAATTGTCTTGCTGTGCAATGACATAAGGGTTATTTGTATAAGAAAGGGGACGCGTGACGACATTGGGGTTGTGATGCAAAAATGCGTACATCTCTGCGCTGCCCAAAGCAAAACCCGTTACAGAGAGGCCTTTGTCGAGCTGCTTTGCGCTGTTGTCCACCGCTCCTTTTTGTGTCAGAAAAAACATGGACTCCGTATACATCTCGGTATGGATGCCCAAGTGCTTGTGGTTGACCAAGTTGTAGCCCACGGCGTTGGATATGCCGCCGATACCGATTTGCAGACACGCTCCGTTAGGCACGCGCTCTACGATGTGCGAAGCGACTTGTTCGTCCAATGCCGAAGGCGCTTCGCCGGGCAATGTGGCGGGATCCTCGTCTTGCTCAAACCAGGCCGTCACCTGATTAATATGAATGCGACTGCCTTGCACATGGGGCAGCCGCTCATTGATTTGCACAATGACTTCGCGCGCCTCATCGGCCAGCCTTTCCATGCCGCCGGGGCAGATGCTCAAATTCATATAGCCCTCTTCGTCCATGGGACGCGCCATGACAAACAGCACGGTGGGGCGCAGTCTGAGTTTTTTTAAAGCCTCGGAATGGCGCAGTTGAAAACAGAAATAATCCATTTGCCGCCCGTTTTTGATGGCTTTTCGCTCATAGGCGCCTAAAAACGACGAAAGATAGCGAAAAGTATCGTTGCCCGCCACGTCAAACATATCGTGATCGCGTATCGAAAGCGAACTGCTGACGACGATGTTTTTCAGAGAAGCCTTTCGCTGATATAGCTCGTTGAGCAGTGCCGAAGAGGTTTGTGCGGAACCTTGCACTTCAATGATATCTCCGTCGACAATGCACTCTACGGCATTTTGCAAAGATGTTTTTTTGCTTTCATAAGTGTCTTGAAAATTCATTGTTTCATCTCCTTGGTTTACAGAATCAGAGCAATAAAAACGTCTGTATATAAAGCGATCGCATCTGTTGAAAAAACATTTTTACACAAAGTGATTATTTGGGTTGAATTTACGATTCGTGATACTATATAATTAACATACCGAAAGTTGTATACGGTTTCAAATAAAAAACATTTGGTGTAGATTGGTACGTAATCACCAATAAAAATTCGTGAAAAATTTTTGACGAGACACCTTTGCTTTGTCTTGAAATTACAGAGAAAGAAGGAGGCGCCTTGCATAAATCAGATTTAGAAAAACTGTTCCAAGATAACCCGTTTAAATCTTTAGCGGATGCTATCTATGAAGTATTGTTAAACGAAATTATCGAATTTCAATTGTTGCCGGAATCCAAAATCAATGAAACACATCTCGCCGAATATCTCAATGTCAGCCGAACGCCGCTGCGCAAAGCCCTTGATTTACTTGAACAAGAGGGACATGTGAAGAAAATTTACAACAAAGGCACCTTTGTCTCGGCGTTGGATGTTGATGACTATTTTGATATTATTGATTTTCGTTATATGATCGAGCCCATGGCAGCAGGTTATGCTGCACAGCGCATTACCGAAAAACAACTCAGGCAGCTGCTTTTCTACACCCAGGAAGTGGAACGTGCCTATTCGGCGAAAGACAATCGTGCGCTTTTGGAGGCAGAAGACAATTTTCATCGATACATCATACTCTGCAGTAAAAACAAATACTTGATTAATGCCTATGATGCAGTCGATGCAAAGTTAAAAAAATACCGCATGTATGTGATTGCGGATAAAAAGCTGCATAATTATTTGGTGGGTGTCCACCGATTGATTTACAATGCCGTAAGCTTTAAGGATCGTGAAGTGGCCGAAGCGGCTGCAAGAAGACATATCACATTGCTCAAAGCGCCATTGGAGACAGATATCGAACTCAATGCGAAAAAAATGATACGCGCAAAATTGGATATCATTCGACATTTAAAATAATAAGTGAGAAGCCAAAATCATTATTTTCCGTTACAAATAAATTTATTATGCTCTTTAACATCCTTCTATGGAAAAAGATATATTTTCTTGTGTTTTAAATTTCTTACTGCCTGTACTTTGCAAAAAAATCATGGCTGGTGTTTTTCGCCGCCAAGTGATGCGATTTCTTCATGCGGATATTTTCTCAGCAAAATAACGAGCACCATGCCAATTACCGCAGCTCCCCCCGCAATGGCAAAGGAAAGGGAGGGGCCCATCGCTGTGCCTTTTACGGCTCTGATAAGGATGGGGCAAAGAATGGATGCCGTACCGAATCCGATTAGAACAAGCGAATAATTGATCCCAGCATGTCGCAGACCAAAATAGTCCGAAGTTAAAGAGGGATACAGCCCCATTACACCACCGTAGAAAAACGCCAGCGCCACGAAGAGAACAGGGTAGAGAATTCCCTTAACAAATGCAAGGCCGAAAATTGACAGTGCACTGAAAAGAAAAATAAAGAACAAAAGGTTGGTTCTGCCCAGCTTGTCGGATAAAAACGGCACAGACAAACGACCCGCCGCCTGAAAAATGGCGGCAAACATCACGGCTGTCAGCGCTTGTGCATCGGTAATGAGCCTTTCTTCGCCCAATAAAACAAACTGCGGGTTAATGAGCATAAAGCCGGGAACGGCGAGAAAAATCGAAAAAGTAATCAGATAAAATTGCTTGGTTTTCAACATTTGTTGCGGTGCAAATTGCATGGAGTGATTTACTTTGATATTTTTATGTGCAATATGTTTTTGTACATAGTCCGCAGAGGGGTCTTTAACAAAATAAGCGCCGATCATGCCCGCAACAAAGGCCATGGTGCCCAGCGCCGCAAACATCAGCTTCAACGAATAATGAGTCAAAATATAGTTGATAATCGGAGACAAATAAAATCCCGAAATTCCCATCATGCATAAAATAAATCCCGTGGCCATACCTTTTTTGTCGGGAAAATAATTTTGCATTGCGGTAAGCAGTGTGTTATAGACCACGCCGCCGCCAATGCCCACGATGATGCCATAGGTCACAATCAGCAGCCACGGTGCACCTGCGGGCACAAAGCCGGAAGTAAACAAACCGAAGCATTTCATAAAAATACCAATATACAGTGCCTTTTGTGTGGAGAAAATTTGTTGCAATTTGCCGCCGATTAAGTTGCCGACGACAAAAATACCCAAATTGATGGAAAAGGGAATGCTGGCAAAGGAAGTATCGACAGAATAATATTCCATGATATAAGGCTGTACAAGCCCCCATGAATACGAAATACCGCCAATAATCAAAATAAGCATGCTCATGATCAATATCTTGATGCGATGAACGTCTTTTGACACCACTTCTTTTTTCATAAATTACTCCGTTGTAGAGATTTTATCTTTCAAATAACTATAATATGGATAAATAAGTGTTTCAATAAAAAAACTTTTACGCCGTTGCACATAAAAAACCAATGCAAATAAATCATCATTTTTCAGGTACAATTTCATAATCTTTATTAATTTTAATGAAATATTAACGGGTTTTTTATGGTATTGCGCTCCGCCTCGGTGTACAATAAGCGCAATCGGGCAGCCATCGTAGAGTATTTACGTCGGCTTTCACAAACAAAAGCGAGAACATCAACCATGAAAAAACAACTCAAAAACGGAATCGAAATCAAAACACTGCTGATCAAATCGCTGCCGCTGTTGCTGTTTTGCGCCGCTGTTATTGTCGTTATTATACTCTTCGGCAAACAAATGATGGCCGTTCTCACCAAACCCGAGGCTGTCAAGGCCTATGTGGAAAGCAAAGGCGCCTATGGCGTGATTGTCTATTTGCTCATTCAAATATTGCAAGTCATCATCGCCGTGATTCCCGGTGAGCCCATTCAAATTGCGGGGGGATACCTCTTTGGCACGGCAGGGGGCTTTGCCCTGGCCGTGGTGGGCATTATGGCAGGATCTGCCCTGGCCTTTGGCATTGCGCGCAAATTCGGCATCGGCATCGTGCGCCTCTTTGTCAACGAAGAAAAACTGCTGCACCACAAGCAGCGCCTCGAGAGTCGAAAGGGCAAAGCCGTGCTGTTTTTGCTGTTTTTGATTCCCGGTGTTCCCAAGGACTTGCTGATTTATGCCGCAGGGCTGACACCCATTGCCTTTCGCAAGTTTTTCCCGATTTACTTTTTCGCGCGTCTGCCCGCCATGTTCGGCGCCAGTTTTATGGGCGCGCAACTGGGGCAAAGCAACTACATGGGTTTTATCATCATTGGTGTCATTGCCACGGTGCTGCTGGTGTTGGGCTATGTGTTTAAAGACAGCTTGATCAATCGACTGAGCCGAACAAAAAACAAAGACTGCAAATCCCCGCTCGATTGACTCTCCGAGCATATATAGATGAATCCGACAGTGAAAAAGGCGAGAGATCGTCTTTTTCTATTTCAAAAATAATTCTGCATTCTGTAAATCCCGCTTTATAAAAAACGTTTTTGACTGTATATTATTCTAAAAAAAATAATGTATTAGATGCCATATATGGCCGTAAAACCGCAGGAAAGAAAGAGACATGTCTTTTTTTCATCGAATCATTCAGAAAAACAACAATTCACAAAAATGTATTTTTTCCTTAAAATACATTGAAAAACTTCTAAGGTCATGCTAATATGTAAACGTAAACAATAGCGTCTAAAAACTTCGATTAAGCGCAACCTACTATTATACAAGGGGATCGGGTAGTTACTCGAAAACCTTTATACTCCAACCGTGGTATTAAGATTGAATTAGGAGCTATATAATGAAAAATTTGCAGCAGAAAACGATACACAAATTGATCGCATTCGACATCTTGTTTTCCTTGGTAACGCTGGGACTGTTCTACGGTGTGGTGTATCTGGTCAGGTTGATGCGAGATAAGGGTTTTCTTATTGGAGGATCTCACTTTTTGAACTATTTCCTCTATCATCTTGACTATACAGTTATGCTTATAATGCTGGGTATATTTTTTGCCCTATTACATCGCATGGTTCAAGAGCGGTCCGTCACGAAAAAAATTGTTAAAATCAATGCTGTGATTTTTCTTGCAATTAATGCAATAGCGTATTTTGTTGTGAGTCACCTTGCGCCAAACACGGTTTATCAAATCGAAGCAGGTGCAAACTTGATGGTTTTGTCTGTAGGTATTTTTGCCTGCAGTTTTATTTTATTGCCGCTCTTTGTACCGAAATCCTAACAGTTTTCTTACAGCGGCGAGAAGCAACATTGCTCCTCGCCGTTTTTTTTGGAATTCTTTTAACGGGAACCTTCAACTTTTTTTCTTTTAGCAAAACAATTTTTTTAACTTTTCTCTAATTTTACAATTTTTCACAGGATTTATAAAATAAAAGGAAATTTTTTCCTTTTCATTTTCGCCCAAAAGGCGTACAATATTTCTTAATACGTTCTTAGGATGGAGGATAGAAGACAAGATGCGAAACATCACTGCACGAATCGACAAACTGCCGTCTACGCCGATGCTGCGTAAAATTTTGTTCTTGGTGGGCATCGGCTGGATGTTTGATGCCATGGATCAGGGCATGGTCTCAGGCGTCATGGCCGCCATCGGCAAAGACTGGGCATTGACTCAGACCGATCTGGGGTTGCTGGGCAGCATGGGCATGCTGGGCATGGCATTGGGCGCTGCGCTTTCGGGCATGGCAGCGGACAAGTGGGGCAGGCGCACCGTGGTTATGGTCACATTGATTATCTATGGCGTGGCAAGCATTCTTTCGGGTTTTGCCACAAGTTTTATAATGCTGCTGGCACTTCGCTTTATTACAGGCTTTGGCCTGGGCGGGGAGTTGCCTGCCGCAGCAGCGCTGGTCAGCGAATTTTCGCCCACAAAAATCAGAGGGCGCAACGTTATTATCTTAGAGAGCTTTTGGGCATGGGGCTGGATATTGGCCGCGCTGGTGGCCTACTTGCTCATTCCCGCCTATGGTTGGCGCATGGCCTTTATCGTGGGCGGTGTACCCGCACTCTTTGCCGCCGTGCTCAGAAAAGCCGTTCCCGAATCTCCGCGGTTTTTGGAACTCAAGGGCAAGCACGAACAAGCCGAGGCGCTGGTTGCCAAAATGGAGAGCCAGGCGGGTATTGTCCCTGCAGTCGAAGAAATTCAAGCCGAAGTTGCGCCGGCAGTGCCGCAAAAGCGTGCCACCTTTGCCGACCTGTGGCAAAAAAATTACCTGCGCCGCACCGTGGTGCTGTGGGTCATTTGGTTTGGTATCAACTTCGGTTACTACGGCTTTGTGCTGTGGACACCTTCGCTGCTCGTGGCAAAGGGCTTTGCCCTGGTCAAAAGCTTTGAGTTTACGCTGATCATGTGTCTGGCGCAGCTGCCGGGATACTTCAGCGCCGCGGTGCTCGTCGAAAAAATCGGCCGCAAAAAAGTGCTCGCCATCTACTTTTTCGGAACCGCCGTTGCCGCATGGTTCTTTGGTCATGCAGCCAGCACGGCGCAAGTGCTCCTCTACGGCTCGCTGCTCTATTTCTTCAGCCTCGGCGCATGGGGTTGCGTCTATGCCTACACCCCCGAGGTCTATCCCACGTCGCTTCGCGGCACGGGTTCGGGTTGGGCATCGGCCTTTGGACGCGTCGGCGCATTTTTGGCACCCTTTGTCGTGCCCGTGGTCCATCGTTTTTACGGAGAGGCGGGATACACCTATGTGTTTATTCTCCTGGCGGCGGTCTTTACCTTTGTCGCCGTCGTCGTGGGCATCTTCGGCAAAGAAACCATGGGCAAATCCTTAGAAGAGCTCAACGAATAGGCGATATCCTTTATAAACATCAAAACACCGCAATGCGGTGTTTTTTTGTGTAAATTCAAACTCTTCTTATGCAAATCGGCAAACAAAACAGAAAAAATCCGCCTGATGATACACCTGTTTGCACTTAGGCGACAATTTTATCGCCGTGGCCTATCAAACAAAAATTTTTCATAATATACAAAAAAATGACAGAAGAATCGGTTGACAAAGAATGGAAAAAGAAATATAATAAATGGGAATCATTCCTATTTTGAAACACACAACGGCATTATAATAAAAAAATTAACGGAGGATAATCAGTATGAAAGAAAAAAAAGAAAAACAAGTTACCATTCCTTTGTTGGGAGATCCCGCACCGAGTTTTAAAGCGATGACAACCAACGGCGAAATCAACTTTCCCGATGACTACAAAGGCAAATGGGTCGTTCTCTTTTCGCATCCCGCGGATTTTACACCCGTATGTACCACAGAGTTTATTGCTTTTGCATCTATTGCCGACGAGTTAAAAGCCATCAACACCGAATTGGTCGGTTTGTCGGTTGACTCGCTTCCCGCACACAAAGCATGGTTGCGCGACATTGGCACATTGGAATATGAAGGCAAGAAAAACATCAAAGTCGAGTTTCCTCTCATTGAAGATATCAAAATGGACGTTGCCAACAAATATGGCATGATCCAGCCCAAACAGGCAAACACCGCCGCTGTGCGTGCCGTGTTTATTGTGGATCCCGACGGGATTATTCGCCTGATCCTCTACTATCCGCTGACAACAGGCCGCAACATGGACGAAATCATCCGTGTTATCAAAGCGCTGCAAAAGACCGACAGCGACAAAGTGGCTACCCCTGCCAACTGGCAGCCGGGCAAAGACGTGATTGTTCCGGGATTTGATCCCCAGGCAACCCCCGATGACAACGTGCATTGCGTGTCTTGGTATTTGTGCCTGAGAAAAGAAAAATAAGAGGAGAAAAATTATGGAACCTAAATTTTTTATCTGTAAACATTGCGGAAATATCGTTACGAAAATTGTTGACTCGGGCGTAGCACTGGTTTGCTGCGGCGAAGAAATGCAAGAGCTTACGGCAAACACCGTAGACGCTGCACAAGAAAAACACGTTCCCGTTGTTGAAGTTCGTGACGGATACGTTGATGTTGCCGTTGGCAGCACACTGCACCCCATGGAAGAAAAACACTACATTATGTTTATCTACCTGGCAACAGACAAAGGCGGACAAGTCAAAGTGCTCAAACCGGGTGAAGAACCCAAAGCTTCCTTCGCTCTTAAAGACGAAAAAGCCGTTGCCGTATACGAATACTGCAACCTGCACGGACTGTGGAAAGCCGACGCATAAAATAACTATATTCGACGCTTTTAACGACCCCGCATTTTGCGGGGTCGTTTGTGTTGGTGTCTTGCAATCGATTTTGTTTCCCGTGAAAACAAGTTGTTACACATACCCTAAGGTCAAATATTGTGTATAATAGAAAAAGCAAAGAACTGCGGTGCATTTGGTGCCGTTAGTATCGATTTTTTCGGTACTTGCTAAAGCAATACCATAAAAAACGACTATAAACGAACGAGGTAGCATTTGTGCATAAAATTCTGATTATTGAAGACGATCCCCATGTTAATGAAGTCATTGCCCGGGCGCTTACAAAGGCAGGTTACAGCTGCGCGCGCGCTTATTCGGGCACCGAAGGGCTTTTACTGATCGAAAAAGAATCTTTTTCGCTGATTGTTTTAGACTTGATGCTCCCGGGTATCAGCGGTGAAGAACTGCTTACGAAACTGCGCGAAAAACACAACACGCCCGTTATTGTCTTATCTGCCAAAGACAGCCTGGACAGCAAAGTGGGCCTGCTCGAGACAGGGGCGGAAGACTATATGACCAAGCCCTTTGAAATCAAAGAGCTCCTTGCACGCATCGCCGTGCAAATCCGTCTCCGTGAGGGCGGCAAGCAAGAAGAGAGTGAGCAGTTGACTTATAAAGCCATGCGCTTGGACAGCGGTGCCTTTTGGGCGGTTGTTGACGACAAAGAACTGCCTCTTACGCGACAGGAGTTTAAAATATTGGAACTGCTCCTTTCCAAACCCGATCGCGTATTTTCTAAGCAGGATATTTATGATTACGCCTGGGACGATATTTATATCGGCGAAGACAAAACCATCAATGTGCATATCGGCAATATCCGCAAAAAAATCAAAGCCGTCACAGATGAAGAATACATCGAGACCGTTTGGGGCGTGGGTTTTCGCCTGGCAAAATAACTTTAACATTTCTTTAACTTTGCTTTGCGCTTTTTTCATACCCGCTGTGTATGATGGGTGTAGATAGCAAAGGAGGTTCATGTCATGGAACACATCTTAGTCACAAACAGTTTAACAAAAAAGTATCGTCATCACAAAGCGGTGGACGGTGTCAATATGCACGTTGGCCGCGGTGCCATCTATGGCCTGATCGGCAGAAACGGTGCGGGCAAAACCACGCTTCTCAAAATGATCAGCGGCCTTGCCGGGCCCACCGACGGCGAGTTTAGCTTATTTGGCCAAACGGGCAAAAAAACAACGCCACTCTTTAGCCGCATTGGAACCCTCATCGAATCCCCGGGCATTTTCGGCAACATGGACGCCACCGAAAATTTGCGTCTCAAGGCCATTGCCCTGGGTGTACGCAAAAAAAACCACGTCGAAGAATTGCTCGAACTGGTGGGTCTGTCACATACGGGCAACAAGCGTGTAAAAAATTTTTCGCTGGGCATGAAGCAGCGTCTGGGCATTGCACTGGCAATGGTGGGAGAGCCCGATATGGTTATCTTGGACGAGCCCATCAACGGACTCGACCCCCACGGCATCGCCGAAATACGCGAAACGCTCTGTCGGCTCAATGCGGAAAAACAAATCACGTTCATCATCTCCAGCCATATTCTCGAAGAGCTTTCAAAAATTGCAACCCACTACGGTATCATTCATAACGGGGTGTTGCTGCAAGAACTCACGCGCAAAGAACTGCACGACAAATGCAGCGAACGCATCGAGTTGACAGTCGATGACACGAGCAAAGCCTGTACGATTTTGGAAGCTATGGACTTTAGGCACTTTAAGGTGGTCAGCAACGACACCATTCATATTTTTGAACGCTTGGACGATACCGGCGAGATTGCCGTGGCGCTGTCTTGCCAAGGCGTAAAAACCATCGGCATCGTCGTAAAAAACGAAGCGCTGGAAGATTATTTCTTAAATCTCACGGGAGGTGAACGAAATGTATAATTTGATGAAAATGGACATGCGCCGCATGTGGCGCTCTCGATATACATGGTTGATACTGCTCATTGTTGTGACCATGGTGTTTTTCAGCTTTTTCATGGTAAAAGCCAGTCTCGACCAAGTTGGACAGGCACCTGAGGGCCAACAAAGCGGGGCAATCTCCGTTACCATCGACAGCCCTCCCGAAGATGTTTTGGAACAACTTACCCTTGGAAGCTTGGGCGGCTCACTGATTGCCGACGGACTGATTATGATACTTTGCACGATTTTCGTGGCACTCTTTTTAGGTGCCGAACAAAGGGGAGGCTACATCAAAAACATTGCGGGGCAGCTGCCCGCGCGCGGTTTGCTCGTGGTATCAAAACTCATCACCATCGCTGTGTTTTTGCTCGTGCTCATGGGTCTATACACCCTTAGCGTCTATGCCTTCGGCAAAATTTTCTTCGCCGAAAAAATGACGACAGGCTCCCTTGCAACGCTCTTTTCCATGTTGAGCGCGCAATATGTACTGCATTTGGCCTTTTGCGGCTTTCTCATGCTGCTGCACGCACTGAGCCGCAGCACGGCAGTCACCTTAGCGGGCGGATTGCTTGTATCCGTGGGGTTGACGCGATTTGTCTATACGCTGATCAACAAACTCATCCTTGTTGCCAACAGCGCCTCCGAGTTTGATTTGGGGCGGTATATGGTGGACAGCAACATCACCGCCGCAAGGTTTGAGGCCACACCGCAGCTGTTTGAACAAGCCCTTATTGTCGGCGCTGTATTTGTCATAGTCTACGTCGTCTTATCGGCGCTGACGGTTCATAAAAAAGACGTTTGTTAAAGAAGAGGAGAAGTAATGATTGTTTGGGCAATTTTGGCAACGTTGGTTGCAGCAGTGGCAATAAGCCTGCTTATTTTCTATCGTCGGCAAGTCAAAAAAACTTGCCGGCGACTGCGCTTTATCAAAGAACAAGACAGCAATTTGTCCTTGCCCGCAGAGCTGCCCTTTGCGGAGCTTGATGAATTGGCTGATAGCATCAACGACATGCTGGCGCTGTTTCGTCGGGAGAGACTCGCCGCCAAAACCGGCGAAGAAACCCTAAAGGAAACCATTGTCAACCTGTCGCATGATATTCGCACACCGCTGACTTCGTTGGACGGCTATTTTCAGTTATTGGCAGACAGCCCCTCACCAAAGGAGCGCGCCCACTATCTTGACGTCATTCAAAGCCGTTTGCGCAGCCTCAAAGAAATGCTGGAAGAGCTCTTTACCTATGCCAAGTTGCAAGACGAAAACTACATGCCCGCCCTGACGACGGTTCATTTCAGTCAATGCGTGCATCATGTGCTGTTTTCGTTCTACGACGAGTTTAAAGCCAAAGGAATTGAGCCCTTTGTCGACTTCTGCGACGAGGCATTAACCGTCTGCGCCAACGAAGAAGCCCTTGCGCGCGTGTTGCAAAACATCATCAAAAATGCGCTGCTCCACGGCCACAGCGCCATTTCGTTTCGCCTGTATCAAGAAAACGGCCATGCGCTGTTTGAATGCGCCAATGATGTAAAAGAGCCCGATGCCATCGATATGAATCAAATCTTCGGCCGCTTTTATAAGGCCGATACTGCCCGAACGCATGTATCCACCGGGTTGGGGCTGGCCATTGCGCAAGGACTGAGCAGGCGCATGGGCGGTCAAGTGTCGGCACAATTGAGAGGCGCTGTTTTTTCTGTTTGTCTTCAGCTGCCCATTCTTTCATAATATAATAGAAACGAAACAAATATTTTTAAACCCCGCATGAAAGTGCGGGGTTTTTCTATGTCTGTATAGAAGCCTGTAAATATTTGCCCAAAAGCCGAGCTCATTATCCGCGATATCCACGAAATGCTCGAAGAGGTGCACATCCAGCAGCGAAAACTGCTCAACCTGCTGCAAAACGCGCCGGACGAGAACGATGATTTAAATAAAACCTAAGTAAAAATAAACAGATTTATAGTATAATAGTATCATCAAAAACCATGAACCAAACTCCCCGCACATCGAACGCATCTTGGCGGTTTTAGCACATCACAAAGCAAACAGGGGAGAGAAAAGGAGTTTTTATGAAAAAAGAACTGATCAGCGAACGCGTCAAAACACGTTCCAAGTCCGACTCGCGGGCGCTTATGAAAGGCGCGGGCTTTACCGATGAAGAACTCAGCCGCCCCTTTATCGGCGTGGCGGGGTCCTGGACCAATATTTTTCCCGGCCATTCCAATCTAGACAAACTCAGCCGTGCTGCCGAAGAAGGCATCTTCATGGGCGGCGGTACACCGATTCACTTTGAAACCATCTCCATTTGCGACGGCATCTCCATGGGCACCGAAGGCATGAAATATTCTCTGCCCAGCAGAGAAATCATCGCCAACAGCGTGGAGAGCATTGCCCAGGCACATGCCTGCGACGGTCTGGTGCTCATTGCTTCCTGCGATAAAATCATTCCGGGTATGCTCATCGGTGCGCTGCGCGTGAATATTCCCACGATCATCGTCACGGGCGGACCCATGCTGGCAGGTACCCTAAAGGGCGAGCGGTTGGAAGTCATCAGTATCACCGAAGCCCATGGCGCGGTGGCAGCGGGCAAAATGAGCCTCGAAGAGCTTGCCGCACTTGAAGAAGAAGCCTGCCCCGGCTGCGGCGCATGCCAGGGCATGTTTACAGCCAACTCCATGAGCTGCATGACCGAAGTGTTGGGTATCGGCGTGCAGGGCAACGGCACCGTACCCGCCGTACACGCCAAGCGCTATCGCATGGCCAAGGCAGCGGGCATGCAAATCGTAAAACTCGTGGAACAAGACTTTAAACCAAGCGATTTTCTCAACAAAACGTCCTTTGAAAACGCCATTGCCGTGGATATGATGCTGGGCTGTTCCACGAACACCGCACTGCATCTGCCCGCCATTGCCCGCGCTGCGGGCATCAAAGTCACGCTGGACGACTTTGACGACATCAGCCGCAAGGTACCCCACATCTCCAAACTCTCTCCCTCGGGTCATCACCTGATGCAGGATTTGGACGCTGCGGGCGGCGTATCAGCGGTTATCAAAGCAGGAATCGACGGCGGTTATGTCAACGGCAGCTCGCTGACCATTGCGCAAAAGAGCCTCTCAGAGGTCGTCAAAGATGCCAAAATCATGGACACCGACGTAATTCGCATGGACAATCCCTACTCCAAAGAGGGCGGACTCATGGTGCTGCGCGGCAATTTGGCGCCGTTGGGCTGCGTCATTAAATCCGCCGGTGTGGCGCCCGAAATGTTTGAACACAAGGGTCCCGCGCGCGTCTTTGATTCGGAGCTGGAAGCCAAGGCAGCCTTAGACGCAGGTGAAATCAATAAAGGCGACGTCATCGTCGTGCGCTATGAAGGTCCCAAGGGCGGACCGGGCATGCAGGAAATGCTGGCGCTCACCGCACGCATCGGCGGCATGGGGCTCGATAAAGACGTGGCGCTCATCACCGACGGGCGTTTTTCCGGCGGCAGCCGCGGCGGCGTCATCGGCCACATTTCGCCCGAAGCCGCACTGGGTGGACCCATTGCGCTCATTGAAGAAGGCGATCTGATCGACATCAATTTGCACAAGCGCACGCTGACGCTATTGGTGGACGAAAAAACACTCGAAGAGCGAAAAGCCAAGTGGGTATGCCCGCCGCCAAAGGTCAAAAAAGGCTGGTTGGCGCAATACGCCCAGCTGGTGGGTCCTGTAAGCCTGGGCGCACCGCTCATTACGGAATATGAAGAAATCTGACGACAAAAATAAAATAAATGTCGGTAAAAAAGAGGGCAAACGCCCTCTTTTTCATTGCGCCAAGGGGAAGATAACAAACAAAACCGCAAAAATATTTGACAAGTGCGTGCCATAAAATTATAATAAACCTTACGCTTAATATTTGCGATGACAAAGAGAGTACCGTCAACGGGCACCACAGAGAGAATCGGCAAGCTGAAACGATTTGTGCACAGAAGGCGAGAAAGCAGCTTTGGAGCATGGCGCCCGAAACCAAGTAGGGCACTGCGTTTTCTGCGTTAAAGATTTGAGTGGGTCAACATTGACCAACACGGGTGGTACCGCGGCAAAAATTGTCGTCCCTGCGCTTTACGCAAGGGGCGATTTTTTATAGTGGAAAAAATTGGAAATTAAAGGAGTATCATTTATGCAATATATGGGAGTCAACGAAGTCAGAGAAAAATACTTGTCTTTTTTCGAATCCAAGGAGCACTTGCGCCTGCACAGTTTTTCTCTGGTTCCCCAAACCGATAAAAGCCTGCTGCTCATCAACTCGGGCATGGCACCCCTCAAGCCCTATTTCACAGGGCAAGAAGCCCCGCCCGCACGGCGTGTGACAACTTGCCAAAAATGCATTCGCACGCCCGATATCGACAACACGGGCAAAACAGCGCGCCACGGCACGTTTTTTGAAATGCTGGGCAATTTTTCATTCGGGGATTATTTTAAAAAAGAAGCCATTCAATGGAGCTGGGAGTTCATGCGCAAAGTTATGGACATTCCCTATGAATTGCTTTATGTAAGCATTTACGAAGAAGACGATGAAGCCTATGACATCTGGCACAACATCGTGGGTCTGCCCGAAGACAAAATCGTTCGTCTGGGCAAAGCAGATAACTTCTGGGAAATCGGCACAGGACCGTGCGGACCCTGCAGCGAAATCTATGTAGACAGAGGCGAGGCCTACGGTTGCGGCAGCGAAACTTGCGCCGTGGGTTGTGAGTGCGACCGCTACATGGAAGTGTGGAATTTGGTTTTCACGCAGTTTAACCGCGACGAAGAAGGCAACTACACGCCGCTGGACTTTCCCAATATCGATACGGGCATGGGTCTTGAGCGCATGGCCATGGTCATGCAGGGTGCCGAAAGCATCTTTGCCGTGGACACGATTAAAAACGTGCTGGACTACGTGTGTTCCATTTCCGATAAAACCTACGGCGTCGAGGACAAAACCGACGTGTCCATTCGCGTCATTACCGACCACATTCGCAGCGTGGTCTTTATGGTTGCAGACGGCATTTTGCCGCAAAACGAAGGACGCGGCTACGTGCTTCGCCGCCTGCTGCGCCGTGCGGCACGCCACGGACGCCTGCTGGGCATTGATCACTTGTTTTTGGGCATGGCGGCGGAAAAAGTCATCAACCAATCCATGGAAGCCTATCCTGAATTGGACGAAAAAAGAGATTTCATTTTGCGCATTATCAAAGCCGAAGAAGAAAAATTCAGTGAAACCATCAGCCAAGGGCTGGGCATGATGCACGAAATCATCGATTATATGAAAAGTAAAAACAAAACCGTCTTTGACGGCGAAGTGGCGTTTCGTCTTTATGATACCTATGGTTTTCCGCTGGAACTCACACAGGAAATTTTGGAAGAAAACCACATGAGCCTTGAGTTGGAGGCCTATAACAGCGCCATGGACGAGCAAAAACGCCGCGCCAGAGAGGCGCACCGCTCCAAGGACATCGCAGGCTGGATTGACGAGACCGCACAAATCGTCATGCCCCTTGCGCCCACACGCTTTGTGGGCTATGAGGCGCTCAGCGCCTGCGCAACCGTGCAAATGCTCATAGAAGACGGCTCCCCCAAAGATAGTCTCAGCGAAGGGCAAAGCGGCATTGTCGTGTTAAACCAAACGCCCTTTTATGCCGAAAGCGGCGGACAAGTGGGCGACAGCGGGCTGATTATGAGTGCTGAGGCCACGGCACAAGTCACCGATACACAAAAGTCCGGCGATAAAATTTTGCACTATATCACGGTCACCAAGGGCAGTTTTCATCAAGATGACACCCTGGAAGCCAAAGTGGACAGACGCAGACGTATGGACATTATGCGCAACCACAGCGCCACGCACCTGTTGCACCAGGCGCTGAAAAACGCCCTGGGAGAGCACGTCAGCCAGGCGGGTTCACTTGTGGAACCCGGCAAATTGCGCTTTGACTTTACGCATTTTGAAAAAATCGACAAAGAAGAATTAAAACAAATCGAGCACGCCGTCAACGTGCAAATCTATGACGCACTGGCGGTGCAAAAAGAAGAAATGACCATTGATGAGGCCAAGGCCAAGGGCGCCATTGCGCTGTTCGGCGAAAAATATGCCGACCGCGTACGCGTCGTGGGCATGGGCGAGTATTCCATGGAACTTTGCGGCGGCTGTCATATCGACAACACAGGGCAAATCGGACTGTTTAAAATTTTGTCCGAAGGCTCCGTGGCATCAGGGGTGCGCCGCATTGAGGCGTCCACAGGGCGCCACGCCTATCAAAGCACCGAAGAGGCGGGTCAAACCCTGGAGGCTTTGCAGCTGTTGGCAAAATCCAACCGTGACGGTCTGGTTGCCAAGGTGCGCGATGTCTTTGCCGAGGTTAAATCTCTAAGTCGCCAAATCGAAGAATGCAGGGTGGCGGCGGCAAAAGACACGGCAAAAAACATCTTAGAGGGCGCAAAAACCGTCGGCGATATTGAATTTTTCAGCGGTGTTCTCACCGACAATTCCGTCGAAGAACTCAGAGCACTCTCCGACAACATCAAAGACCAATGCTCCCGCTGCGTCATTGCCTTAATCGGCGAAAAAGACGGCAAAACCGCACTGATTCTCACGGCGAGTAAGGCCGTGGGCGCAGCCTTTCACAGCGGCAAAGTCATTAAAGAAGCCGCAGCACTGGCAGGGGGAAGCGGCGGCGGCAGGCCCGATATGGCCCAGGCGGGCATTGCTTCGGCACAAAACGCCGCAGAAGTCTTTGCCTTTATCGAAGAAAAAATCGGCGCCTTATCCTGATAAAACGGCGCAGTATGTGATAAATTTTGAAAAAACTGTGGCAAACTCAGCCGAAACAAGATATAATCATAGCGTAATGTCTCGACATGTGGAGGGTAGAAAATGGAAGACAACAACACCGTGCAATTCAGTTTGGGAACCGACAGGGAAAAGGCAATACAAGATGTTATTCGCGAGGTCAACGCCGCGTTGCTTGAAAAGGGCTACAACCCCATCAACCAGCTGTTGGGCTACATTATGAGCGGGGATCCCACCTACATCACCTCGCACAACAACGCCCGTGCGCTCATTCGCAGAGTGGAACGCGACGAGCTCATTGAAGAGTGCATCAAAGCCTATTTAAAATCCATCGGCGTATAAGGCCGCAGTCATTCAAACGGCTGAGACTCAGCCGTTGTTGAAACACGCATAAAAACTCACCGACTTGCTTTGCAAGTCGGTTTTTTTATGTGCGCTTTGAGTCAAAAAATGGTATAATAAGCCCGTTGAATAAAAATGCGGAGTTGAGACTATGTTTGAAATCGAAATTACCATCGGTGCCTTAGCCGAAGAACCCCTTTGTCAGATTTTTTCCGAAGTGGGCATTGACAGCTGTGCCATTTATGCCCACAGCGAAAAACTCACCGAAGACGAAATCTGGGAAGCCAAAAACCTTATGCCCCCCGACGGGCTTTGCCGCGTGGTGGGCTACACCAAAGAAGAAGACACAGAGCGCCTCGTTGCGCAAATCGAAGAAAAAATCGCAGCCTTTGCGGACTTTGGCTTTGAACTGGGGGCTTATACCATAGACGTGCGCGAAATCATGGACATCGATTGGGCGCAGGAGCACAAAAAATATTACGCCGTTACCGAGTTGGACAACATCGTCATTTGCCCCCTGTGGGACAAAGAGACCCTCACCGAAGAGCAAAAGCGCAAGCATGTGATTTTGCTGGAGCCGGGAGCGGCCTTCGGCACGGGGCTGCACGAAACCACCCGCATGTGTATGCGCCTGCTTTCCAAGACCGTCAAAGCCGGTCACAGCGTCTTTGACGTGGGCAGCGGCAGCGGCATCTTGTCGATTTTGGCTTCCAAATTAGCCGCTTCTCATGTGTATGCGGGCGACAGCGACAGCCTGGCTGTGGCAGCGGCGCGCAAAAACAGCGTGCTCAACGAGGTTACCAACATCACGTTTTTCGAAGGCGACTTTTACCGATTCTCAAACAACTCACGCCTTTGGCAAATGAGCATTTAAATGGGGGAGGCAAGCTTATTTTATCTGGGATATTGGATACGCAAATAGAAGAAATGACCGCCGCCCTCACAAAGAGCGGTTTTGAAATCACCCAAACACTGCAAGAGGGCGAATGGATCGGCCTGCTGGCAGAAAAAAAGGAATAATTCATGCACAGAATTTTTATCGATAAAGAAGCGTTGGAGGGTGACGACGGGTGCCTGCGCGTTTTGGGCGCAGAGGCGCACCACATGAAAAATGTGCTGCGCATGCGCCCCGGCGATGTGTTCATCGCCTGCGACGGCGCACATACCGACTACACCTGCACGGTAGTCGACCTTACCAAAGACAGCCTGACGGCAACGATTACAAGCGCGTCGCAAAACGCGTCGAAGAAAAACTACACCCTCACGCTGTGTCAGGCCATGCCCAAGGGCGCCAAAATCGATACGGTGCTGCAAAAGGCGACAGAGATTGGCGCAGATGCAATCAATATCTTTTTCTCCGCGCGCACGGACGTGAGATACGACGAAACCCAACAGCAAAAACGCCTGAGCAGATATAGCCGCATTGTCGAGGAAGCCGCAAAACAGTGCGGCGCAGGCAGCCTGCCCGCAGTGCGAATTTATAAAGATTTCGATGGCCTGCTGCGCGCCCTAAGCCCAAAGGCGCACATCATCTTGGCCTACGAAGAAGAAAAAACAACGACGTTCAAAAGCGTTTTGCGCGGTGACAGCAACGCAGAAATCGTTTTTATCATAGGACCCGAAGGAGGCTTTGTCCCCGAAGAGGTTCAGCGCGCCAAAGAGGCGGGCGCCGATGTCGTCTCCCTGGGCAAGCGCATTTTGCGCACGGAAACGGCGGGCAAAATGCGCTTGCCCAGGG
>CALFLU010000058.1 GCA_937880125.1 uncultured Eubacteriaceae bacterium | reverse complement strand
TATTATTTTAATGACGGAAATGACAGGCTCTTTTATGAATGTTTTGCCGATCGGCTTGGTCAGCATTACCGCCTATGTCATTGCGCAGGCGACAAAATGCCCGCCTGTGTATGGTGCGCTGCTGGAAAGAATGCTCCACAAGCAGGCGTAAAAAAAACGCAGAATGAGTGTGCAAAAATGCGGAAAAAAATTTGATGATTTGTATTTGCCGATTGCTTTTTGGCAAAAAAGCGCATATACTGATTTCGTCTTTTTTTCGTATTTCGTTCCATGAAAGGGAAAATATATTTTGCGAAAGTGGCTCAACGGTAGAGCATCGCCTTCCCAAGGCGAGGGTTGCGAGTTCGAATCTCGTCTTTCGCTCCAAGGGTGAATTTGTTCGCATTGTGTGAACATATTTATAAAAATCGTCAGAAGCGTATTTCTCCTTATTTTACAAAGAGAATGTATGCTGCGATCGATCAATATTTTTTTAAGATAAAACCGGTTTGCACAAAGACAAGGCAGATCGGTTTTTGCTATATATTCACAAGAAAAAAGAAGCGGAAAATAAAAAAAAGAGTTGCATAAACGCCGTTTATTCAACTCTTGCAGCAATCGGTAAAGAATTTGCATAACACCCAAGGTGTCAAGCGAGGATTAATACCCTATGGCATCAACAAATTCGCTTACGTCATTTTTGTATGTGGCATCCGCTTTGACATAGAGTAATGTGGTATCGATACGGCAAAGATACATGTATTGGCCGTTTGTTGTCAATGCGTAGGTGGCATAATTGTTTACACTGACAGTAGAGCGTGTAGAGGTGCTTCCTTTTTCGCTTTCAAAGGATGCTTGATTGGTATCAAACATTTTTATGGCGGCAGCTTCATTATCAAGGACATAAAACTCTATTTGCCAGCCGTGTTTGCTTTGAGCCACAGTTGCGCTTTTGATGTAGCCGAATGCTTTGTATTGGTCGGATATGTCGGTTACTTTGTAGCCGTGATTGGCTGCCTGTGTTTTAAATTCATTGTTTGTCAAGGCAGTTTTGCTTGCACAGCCCGCCAAGGCAGCAAGCATAAAAATGCACAGCAGGGTGCAGAGAATGATCTTTTTTTTCATAGTTTCCTCCAAAAGTGAAAATAGTACCTCTTTTTTGGGCAATCGACCTGTGGGTAATTTATCGAACTGTGCAGGTCAACGATATGTTGAGCCGAAGGGCGAATTGGTTTGCGTCTCACTGCTTGTTTGTATGTAAGTAATGATGATATCTGCCGTCGCCTTCAGATAATAACTTTATCATATTTTATGTATAAGTGAAAGCCTATTGTCAAAAGGCGAAAAATTTGAATATGAAAATGTATAGAACGTCTTGCAATAAAAAAAGAAGCCGAAGCTTCTTTTTAAACGACTTATTCCATCTCTGCAATATAGTGTTCTGCGCTGATGGCGGCAATGGCACCGTCAGAGGCGGCAGTGACAGCCTGGCGCAAAGGTTTTTGGATCATATCGCCGATGGCGAAGAGTCCGGGTGTTTTTGTTGACATATCCGCATTGGCAAGTACATAACCCTGGGCATCAACATCTACAAAATCTTTGATGAGTGCGGTGTTGGGGTTATTGCCCACAAACATGAACACACCTTCCACATCTTCCAGTATTTTTGTCTCGCCGGTTACTTTGTTTTGTACTTCCAAGCCCTCCACGGTGGAGCTGCCCACAACGCGAAGCGGAATGGTATCCAGCATGATTTCGATACGCGGGTTCTTTTTTGTGCGGCTTACAAGAGATTTGGCGCCTCTAAATTCGTCGCGTCGGTGGATGAGGTATACTTTTGAGGCAAATTTTGTCAAAAAGGCGGATTCTTGCAAAGCGGTATCCCCGCCGCCGATGGCTGCCACGGCTTTGTTTTTGAAAAAAGCGCCGTCGCAAGTGGCACAATAGCTCACGCCCATACCGCGAAATTCGTCTTCACCGGGAATGCCAAGCGTGCGTGGGCTGGCACCCAAGCCTACAATCAATGTTTTTGCCTGATAGACTTTTTTGGACATGCCGTAGACAGAAAATATGTCATCGTTCTTTTCGATTTTTTGTGCTTGGTCATAGACAATTTCCACGCCAAAATGCTGAACTTGTTGCTCCATACGCTCAATGAGCTTGGGTCCGGAAGGATTTTCGATAGAGCCGGGATAGTTTTCCACAAAATGTGTAGTGGCGATTTGTCCGCCGAGTAAAGCCTCTTCCAACAAAAGAGTTTTCATTTCGGAGCGGCCTGCATAGAGCGCGGCACTGAGCCCGCCGGGGCCCCCTCCAATGACAAGGATGTCATATACCGTATTTGTATTTTCCATGGGTACACCTCCGTGTTTAATAATATATCAAAGGATCTTTCAATCTACCTTAGGTTAGCAAAGTGGTTTTGCCGCAAGGCCTCATAGAGGACAATGTTAACCGAGTTGGCCAAATTGAGACTTCGCAGTTGCGGGCCTTTGCGCATGGGGATCGTGTAGCGAAAATCTGCGTATCGCTGATGCAATTCATTCGGCAGGCCGGTGGTTTCGCAGCCAAATAAAAGAAAGTCATTGGCACGATAGGTGGCTTGTGTGTAATATTGTTCCGCCTTTGTAGTAAAAAGAAGCAACCTGTCGGGTGATGTTTTTTTCATGAAATCATCAAAGTCATCATAGGCGGTTACTTGCATTTTGTCCCAATAATCCAGACCGGCACGTTTTAAATAGCGGTCCTGGATAGAAAAGCCCAAAGGGCCGACCAAGTGCAGGCGGGCATCTGTCAGTGCGCAACTTCGCGCGATGTTTCCCGTGTTTTGGGGAATTTGCGGTGTGTATAAGACAATATTAAACATAGCCGTATTTTACCATAGAAGCATTGTACTATGAAAGGTTTTTTTTAGCAATCACATTTGTGTTGAAAAGGAGTTTGCAAACTGTGCAAAAAGTGTGAAGAAACGGAGGAAAGTCGGTGATTATTTCCCGAATACAGGCGGGGTGGTACAAAAAAAATCAGAGGGGTTGTTGAAAAAAAGCAGTAACTATGAAAATGTGCATAAGTGGATAAACTTGTGGATAACCTGTGAAATTTAAGCAAAAACCCACGAGTTATTCAGATTTTCGTGCCTGCATAAACAAATATTCACTGTGAGTATCTTCAAAAACATCGATAGAAATGTCATAAAGATCGCTCAAAATGTGCTTTGTAAAAACGGTGTCAATATTTCCCGAATGCTTGATGGTTCCGTCTTTAAGAAAGACGAAATTTTTGATGAAACGAACCGCTAAATTAATATCGTGCATGATGGCGATGACGGTTTTGCCTTCTGTGTGCATGCGCTCTAACATCTGCATGATTTCCATTTGATTTTTGATATCAAGGTTGCTGGTGGGTTCGTCTAAAATAATAACAGAGCTGTCTTGTGCAATGGCGCGGGCAAGCAAAACCTTTTGTTTTTCACCACTGCTGAGGGTTTTATAGTATTGATTTCGCAGATGGAGAATGCCGACTTTTTTCAGCGCGGCATCGGTGGCGGTGTAGTCTTGTTTGGCGGTGATGTAGCTTTGCGTGCTGTGTGAATAGCGTGCCATGAGAACAATGTCAAATACGGTTAGATAGAATTGTGTTTCGAAGCTGTCGGGAACAACGGCAACATTGCGGGCGATATCGCTCTTGCGCATGCGGGCGACATCTTTTCCGTTTAAAAGAATTTGCCCTGCGGTGGGTTTTATCAACGATGTCATAAGATTGAGCAGCGTTGTTTTGCCTGCTCCGTTGGGGCCGATGATACCTGTCATGCTGCAGACTGGGATATGCAAAGTGATGTCTTTTAAGATGGCAGCGGTGCCCGCGCTATAAGAAACATGGTTGATTTCGATGCAATTCATTATACAATGCCTCGTTTCGAAGAATAAATCAGATAGATGAAAAAAGGTGCACCGAATATTGCGGTGATGATGCCCACAGGCAGTTCTTGAGATGTAAGGCTGCGCGCAAGGGTATCTGCCGTCATGAGAAAAATGCCGCCGACAAAAACACTGAAGGTCAGCAATTTTTTATGCGTTGGGCCGGTAAACAGGCGCACGACATGGGGTGTGACCAGGCCAACAAAGCCGATGATGCCGGTGATGGAAACAACCCCTGCGGCCAAAAGGGAGGTGATGAGCAAAATATTTCGGCGAACGAGGCGGGTGTCTTGGCCCAAGCGAGTGGCCTCCTTTTGACCGAGCAGCATCAAGTCTAAATTTTTGTGGTTAAGCATCATAAAGACGAAACCGATAAAGAAATAGATGAGCACCACATACAAATGGGGCCAGCTTTTACTTGCAAAACTGCCCAGGGTCCAAAAATAGATATCTTTGATATTTTCTTTAAACAACAGCATGAACACGGCGATGACGGCCGTAATCAGCTGACCGATGGCAATGCCGGTAAGCAGCAGGGTGGAGGTGGTGGCACTGCGCGAGTTTTCGGAAATGAGAAATACGACAAACACCGTAAGTACAGCGCCGGCAAAAGCCATCAATGCAGTGACGTTTAAGCCCAAAAATGAACCGGACAGGCGAAAGATGATGCTGAGCGTAGCGCCCAGGGCAGCACCGGATGAAACGCCGAGGACAAATGGATCAGCCATCGGGTTTTGAAAAACACTCTGATAACCACAGCCGCACAGCGCCAGGGCTGAGCCGCAAATGTAGGCAAGCAAAATACGCGGAAGGCGTATGTTGAGTATGATAATTTCTTGTGTGTCATATGCAACTTGCCCGCCGAAGGAGGCTTTTTTCAGCAAAATACGAAACGTATCCGCAAAGGTGATGTTGGCGCTGCCTGCAGCTGTGTAGAGAAGGATCAATACGATACTTAGCACAAACAGCAAAATAAAAGAGTGTTTTTTCAATCCGGTAATCCTTTTATCTCAGTTTCGAGGTTGTTATTCATAAATATTGTTATATAACAAAGCAAGCGCCTCGGCTACACGCGGTCCCGGACGCGAGAGCAAAGAGGTTTCATTGGCGGAAAAAGCGTAGGTGTGATAATGCTTGTTTTGAATGGCAGACAGGTTGCTCAGCAGGGGATCTGCAGGTATGTCGCCGTTGTTTTGCACAGACATATCAATATAGACATCCGGATTTTTTTCGAGCAATGTTTCCAAGGGAATTTGCAGCCAGCCCTGTCCCAAGTCGGCTGCGATGTTTTTGGCTCCGAGTTTATTGAGCATATCGTCCATATAGGTGTTGTCTGCGGTGGTATACAAATCACCGACATTGATGAATACGGATTTGGGTGTTTGTTTTTTGGCTTTGGCTGAAATGTCTTCAATTTCACGGGTCAATTTGTCGACCAGCAAAGTTGCCTCTTGGTTTTTATCGGTAATTTGTCCGAGCAAGGCGATATTGCTGAGAATATCTTCAACAGAATTATAGGTCATCAGCACAATTTTGATATCGGAATTTTTAAGAAGCGTCATGGTATCTTGAGGAATGCCGTAGGCGACATCGCTTAAAATGATGTCGGGTTTGGCCGCCAGGATATTTTCAACATTGGGTCCCGCAAAGTCAAAGAGCTGCGGTTTGGATTTTGCCGCTTCGGGATAATCGCAAGAATTGCTTACACCGATGATTTGCTCGTCCAGACCCAATGCGAACAAGATTTCGGTAATGGACGGCGAAGAGCTGACAATGCGCTGGGGAGCCTTGTCAATGACAACTTGGTTTTGCAAATCGTCTGTAATAGTAAGCGGATAGGATGAAGCATCTTGCGGAGTATTTGTTTGATTGCCCGTTGCCGCCCCGCAGGCAACAAATACAAAAAGGTGAAGGGATAAAAGCAGCGCGAGAAGGATTTTTTTGATGTTTTTGTTCATAGTTTTTCTCCTGATGATAAAAAAATTCACCCGCGGAGGGTGAAAGATATCAGCGAAAAAAATAACGCCAAACTCTGCCCACCGAGAGTTGTGTAGGGTTTGATATGCGTGTCAGATATCCTGGCTTTACTTCATCCGCGTCTCTGCCTTCCCATCATCCTTGACAGTGGCATCATAGAGAGTTGTCGGTATTTACAGTAGCGGGGGCTGCAACGGCATTGCACCGTTTTCCCTGGCACACATAAGACTAATGTTCATAATATCAAAATTGTATCTGGCTTGCAACGGCTATTTTAACTTTGTTTCAAAAGCAAGGCGGCAATTTCGTCGGGAGGAAGCGGCTTGTAATAGTAAAAACCTTGAATTTCATCACAGCCGATCTCTTCAAGAAAGGCGGCCTACTCTTTTGTTTCTACGCCTTCGGCAATAACGGTCAAATCAAAATCCAGTGCAAGGTGGGTAATCATTCTCAAAATGGCCTCGTCTTTTTGGTTGACGCCGATGCCGCGTATGAAACCGATATCCAGCTTCAGCCGATCGATGGGCATGCTTTTGAGCCTGCGCAAAGAAGAATATTCTGTTCCAAAGTCGTCCATGGCAAGCAATACGCCGTTTGCCTTTAGTTGGTGTAAAATATCGGAAATGTATTCGGAGTCAAGGGCGGCCACGCTTTCGGTGATTTCTATTTCAAGCCACTTGGCCGATAAAAGCGCAGTTGACAGTGCCTTTTGTACCACGTCGGGCAAGTTGGTGTTATAAAATTGTTCAAGGGACGCGTTGACGGACACACACAGCGGAGGAAGACCTTGAAGCTGCCAAGATTTGTTTTGGCGGCAGGCTTCATTGAGCACCCATTCGCCGATAGAGGAAATAAGACCGTTTTTTTCTGCCAGGGGGATAAATACCCCCGGCGAGACGAGTCCAAACTCGCGGCTTTGCCAGCGGAGCAAAGCTTCAACGCCTACGATTTTGCCGCTGGCAATATTGATTTGAGGTTGGTAGAGCAAAAACAGTTCGTTTCTTTCGATGGCATAGTGCAGCTGGTTGCTCATATAGAGCTGATTGGTCACTTGATCAATTAGATCTTGTGTGCACAGCGTGTAGCGATCTCCGCCTTCTTTTTTTGATTCCTGCATGGCCAAGTCAGCGTTTTTGATGAGGGCAGCGGCATCGGTTCCGCAAAGCGGGTAAAAAGACAGCCCCAGACTGACGGTGATGAAAAAGTCTTGATCGTTTAAGTGAATGGGTTCGTTGAATTCTTCTATGATGGATTCTGCCAACTCAACAGCCTCCATATTATCTGTCAAATAAGGCAGCATCAGCAAAAATTTGTCGCTTTCAAAACGCGCCGTAACACCTCTGTCTTGAGTATGTTTTTGTAAAATGGCCGCAACTTTTTTTAACACTTCATCACCCATTTGATGGCCATGGACATCGTTGATGGTTCGCAGCATATCCAAGTCAGCAAAGACAACCGCAATTTTTTGATTTTCGTTGTCCAAATGTTCAATGGCTTGATTGAGCAGATTGGTAAAAGAAAAACGATTGGGCAGGTGGGTTAACGTGTCGTTATAGGCCATAAACCAGACTTCTTTTTCGGAGTGCATTTTTTGTATGGTATTGGCAAGCAAGTTTGCCAATATTTTATATATGCTCAGCGGGTGTGCCTTCCAGGAAACATCTTTTGACAAAGATTCATAGCCGAGAATGCCGATGACTTTTTCATTGACAAAGAGCGGAACGATTATCAGAGAGTATATTCCCGCAGCACGAAAATAATTGCGTTCTTCGATGTTTTTTTCGGGGATGGATTCCAACGTGTCATAATAAATCGGCTGATTTTGCAATAGCTTGCTGATGGTCATTTCAAATTTATCGACAGGGAATATTTGACCCTTCATGGGGGCTGCATGCGCGGGGTTGTTTGAGTAGGAATGGGTGAAGAGAATTGATTCTTTATCAGCGGAAAACATGCCTACATAGGATTGGTCAAACTGCAGATAATCGGTGGTTTTTTCGAGCATATAATTAATTTTCTGATCTGCGTCGGCCTCTGACATGGTTAAAAAATTTGATGATATGTCAAAGAGCATTCGTTGAAAATGTATTTGGCGTTCGGTTTCCTTGAGTCGGTTGACATAAATAAAATTAATAAAAGAAACAAGACCCAGGGCGACCAAATAAAAACCGATGCGAAGCAGATGGTCAATGCCAACGATTTCGGTTGTAATGGCAGGCACGGTAACCCAGGTATAAATTTGCGAAGCGATGATAGAAGCATTAATGAGTATCAGCGACCATTTGTTTTTGAACATGATGGATATGATGACAAAAAAGAACGGAATAGCCCAAACAGTCACCGCACCGCTATCCAGATAGGCAATGGAGAAATAGGGAATAACCAGCACAATCAGGATGGATAAAATATTGTCCATCGTGGATTGTTTGATGCGAAAAGAATGCATTGCAAAAATGAAAATGCCCACGGCAAAGAGAACCCCGGAATAGATGATTTCTTCGTAGAGCGGAGATTGGACAAAGAAGTATTGATACATAAAGTGAAACATGGAACCGCCTAAAATGATGTTGGCGGTGTGCAGATATATTCTTTTGTGACGCGTTGCGTCAACAATCAATCCGTCCGGAACAAAATCTGCAGGGGCGCTTTTTTTCAAGATGCCAAAATGACGAATCGAATACATGATGGCCACCATGGGAACTAATATATAGACCAATGCAAAGGGCGGATAGGTAGCTGGGCTATGCCATGCGAGAATGACATCGGTGATGGAGCCTAAAAGCAGCGGAAAGAGAAAAGAGATGAAGATGAGCGTCGCTTGATTTTTTTGGGAGGTGTTAACAGCGTTTTTTCGCCATTTCCAAATCAGTATCATAACCGCAATGGAAAAGACAATATAATAAACATTAAAAAACCAACCGAAAAAAGTGTTGTTTTGGAGGCTAAACCAACCCGTGGAGGTAAAAACAAAGTTAAACTCTTTTTCTGCAACGCTGCGCAAAAGCCCGAAAACCAAAACATTGATGAGGGCAGGGACATAAAGCGCCAAATAGACCAATTTGTTCTTTAACCATTTTTCGTGCCCGGTGAGGAGGATAATAAAATGCAGCAAAAAGCTGTAGATGGTGCCCCAGCCAAAGGCGGCAAACATGCGCCACCGCAAAACGGTTCGGGGATCATATGCATATGCGGAAATGGAAAAAGAAAGCGCCCAAATACACAGAGCAACACAGATAATCAAAAACAGTCTGTTGAGTGTTGCTTTGGCATTGCGCGTCATGATATAGATGGCACAATAGACATAGATGATATAAGCAATATAGTATATCAGCGCAACGAGTGTTTTGGGTTCAATCATGGCAAAACGCCTCCTGTACACTTATATGCAGTCGTTCTAACACAGCCGCATTATCTATCTGCAACTTCTCTGTTTTGGCACAATGGTTTGTGCGCTTTAAGGATATATCTATCTGTTCGTTTGCCGTGCAAAGTCAAAATAAGGAAGAGTTCCTCATTTTGACTTCTTGCATAAAACAGCAGACGGATTCTAAAAAAACAGCGTTAAAGGCTAAAAGTTATATCATCATGGCAAAGTATGAGGTGTATATAGAAATTACACATCCAAAACAAAGGAGCCAAAGTCGCTGTCAAAGGCACGTGTAAGTTCGCCGTCTAACACCGTGATAAAAATTTCGGCGGTCAGGGTAATAACGCATTTGGTTAAGTGCCCGCCAAAGGCGTTGTTGTTCTCATCACTGAAAGTAAGATGCATATGCACATAAGGCTCGCCTTCTTTGCGGGAAAGGTTACCCGTGAAGGATAAGATTTCGTAAAGACCTTCATACACGTCTTCCTTGTGTACTTTTTTGACGCGGTCAAAAATGCCGATAACAATGGGGCCGCCTGCGCCGAGTCCGCTGATGGTAGCGGCATTGATGTTTTCGATGGCTGCCAATTCTTTGATTTTTTCAAGTACTTCCTCGCCGGGAACCAGCCGAAGTACGTAGGTGTTATCAATTTTTCTATATTTCATTGTGAGACCTCCGTATTTGTAAGCTATTACATCTTGTTTATGAACATTATACAAGAACAAACAAATTCTGCAAACAATTCTGATGTTTTTATTGCTTTTTCAAAAGAAAATGCAATAGTAGAGCCAAAATTTTTGTATTGATAATCAAATTAAAAAAAGGTATCATGTTAATGAAATTTGTTTATTTGCAAAAGCACAAAACAGCATAAAACGAAAGGCGGTAGTGTTGTGGAAAATTCGAAATGGTTTGTTGTGGGTGTATCTTTTGTCCTTGCCTTTGGCGGAAGTTGGTTGCTTTATAGGCATTATAGAAAATATCAGAAGTTTTTGCAGGTGGACGAGAATTTTATATAAAAAATTGTCTTATCGAGTTGAAACGCAGCTAAAAGAGCAGCAAAGGTGCGATGAAAGAAAAGTGTGCGGCGTGCGAAGACTTGTATGAACTGTATGATAGTGATGTACGTGGTGCAAAGGCGAATGTCGTGAAAAAGTTGGATGAAATGACCCTGCAGGAATTGTGGGAACTGTTTCCTGTTTGTTTGGTTCAACACCGAACAGAGTGGAAAGCGTGGTATATCAATGAAAAAGAGCGACTGACGGCTCTCTTTGCTGAAGAGGCAATTATCGTGCACCATGTCGGCAGTACGGCAGTTGACGGCATTTGCGCAAAGCCGATTATTGATATTCTCATTGAAGTATCTTCGCAGTATGCACTCAGCGAAGTGAAAGAAAAGTTGATTGAAAACGGATATCGTTGCATGTTTGAAAGCGAAAAGAAAATTTCGCTGAATTTGGGCTATACTGAAAATGGATTTGCCCAAAAGGTATTTCATGTTCATTTAAAAAAAAGAGGCGACAATGACGAACTCTATTTTAGAGATTACTTGCGCGACAACGTCAATGTAGCAAAAGAGTATGAGAGCCTCAAATGTGCACTCTTGAAGAAATATAAACATAATCGTGATGCCTATACCGAGGCAAAAACAGAGTTTATTACTCGAAATACGATTAAAGCAAAAGAAATTTATAAAAACAGATATTCTTAAATGTTACATCTTAAATTATATAAACGCGATAATAGACCGTTATCATTGTTGTGGTATATTTATTAAAAATCACCTTGCGTGTTGCCATCGGCAAAATCGAATCTCACAAATTTTCATTTTTTCATTGCATGTCATTCAGAAGAATCTCTTTCAAAGGAGATAGCTTGTGCTTTAGGTGTGTTTGTTGAAATGGTGAGGAAAAAAGCGGTTGGCAAAATGCCTAAAACGGGAGAGGGAAAAATGGAAATTTTATTACGCCCGATCGGCTATATTCGTTCGCCCTTCTTAAAAAATGAGGATATCCCCCGTCAAAGCACTTTTGCAAAAGAGCATAAAGCGACGTTGGAATTGCTGGAAGAGTACCGTGACGGGCTGAAAGGTGTAAAAGCGGGAAAACATTATGTGCTTTTGTTCTATTTTCATCAAGCGGGGGATGCATACAGGCTCCAGTTTCAAAAGCGAGACTCAGAAGAAGTAACGGGCATATTTGCCACGCGCTCGCCCCATCGACCCAATAAAATCGGCATGAGCATTGTGCAGTTTATAAACATCGAAGAAAACCGTATAGAGTTTAGTGGAGTGGATATGCTCGACGGCACGCCTGTGTTGGATATCAAGCCCTATGTGGCGGAATTGAATCCCGAAGATGAAGAGAGATGTTTCAAATAGGCTTTAAAAGCGGAAGGGACAGAATAAATTTTCTGAATCTCTTCTTTTTTTGCCCAAACAAGCGCTTCGCATGGCGGTTTTTGCATCAAAGCTACATCGTAACCCTGCATATGCCATTCCAGGTGCGTAAAAATATGCTTGGCATTTGGCAGAGGTGTAATATCGCTCACTTGCATATTTTGTTGGACAAGGTGTTGTCTGCAAGCGGCTTTACCAAGGTGACCTTCTACATTATAAAATTCAAAAAGAGAAGAGAGCAGCCCGTCAGAGGGACGCTGACGCAGAGCGTATTCTTCGTCACAGCGCAGGATAAAGACGGTTTTTTTCTCGATTTTCCGACACGGTTTCGCTTTTTTTACGGGAATGAGGTCAATCAGGTTTTTTTCATAGGCTTCACAGCAAAAAGACAGAGGACATTCGCTGCATTTGGGCGTGGTATTGGCTAGGCAGATTAGAGCGCCGAGCTCCATTAAGGCCTGGTTAAAATCACCGCTGCGACCTTCGGGCATAACTTGCAGGATAAAATTTTCGACGGCGTTTTTTGTTTTTTTGTCGGCGATATCGCCGTCGTTGGCGGTAATGCGCGTTATCACACGCAGGACGTTGCCGTCGATGGCGGCGTTTTTTTTGCCGAAGGCAATGGAGGCAATGGCGCCTGCGGTGTACGGACCGATACCGGGAAGCTTAGCTAGCTCTTTGATGTCGGAAGGGAGACGCCCACCATGTTGAGCGCAAAGAATGGCAGCGGTTTTTTTCAGGTTTTTCGCGCGCGAATAATAACCTAGCCCCTGCCAGAGCTTTAACAGCTTGTCATCGGGCAAGTTTGCCAAATCTTTAATGGTCGGTACGGCCTGAACAAAGCGCTCAAAATAGGGCAGTACGGTATCCATGCGGGTTTGCTGCAACATGATTTCGGATATCCAAATGTGATAGGGGTTTGGATGGGTGCGAAAAGGCAGCGTACGCCCGTTTGCATCATACCAGGCTAAAAGAGCATCGGAAAACTTTTTGGGCATTTGTTTATTCATTGTCTGCAGCTGCGCCAAAATGATTGAGCGCACGCAAAACAAACTCATAGCTGAAATAAATGGCACGTACAGAAAAGTCTTCACACAAATGCGGCGGGTCGTCGTCGCGAAAACCGCCCGGGCGCAGGTCATAACAGCGCAGCGAGCCGAATTTTTCGGTAAAGGATTCTCCGAAGTCGTAGCAAAGAGAGATGATGTCTTCTTCGGGCATGTTTTTTTCTGCAAAGAAGATGCCGATAAACATCAAGGCGCCCTCCACCAGCCCGCACTGCGCACGAAAGCCCCCTGCGCCGTGCATGCCTGCCGCGGCAGCGGTGACTTGTTTGTGGATGGGTTGGTGAAAAAGTTCAGACAAAATATTCAGCGTGGTGTTGGCACAGTTAATGTCGTATGCATAATAGGACTCATGCGCAGCGTCGCTGATCTGTTTTTTTATATCCATTTGGGTTTTCTCCTTTGACGATTCATAAAAGTCAGGGTGCATGTCCTAGGGTAATGACGGCAATTCCGGGGCGATTAAAATAGCGCAGTCCAAAATATCCGCCGCTAAGGCCGCTGTGAACAAACATTGCATGGTTTTCATCGTGGCGGTATAGACCCGCGCAATATTGCGGAAACAATTCCCAATGCGGGGAGAGCATACCGCCTTTAAAGGGCAGGCGCACCATGCCGCCATGGATATGACCGCTCAGGGTGAGATTGGCGCCCCAGGCTGCATAGGTTTCAAAATAAGACGGGTCGTGGGTCAATAGCAGGTTGAACAGGGCGTTATCAGAAACGCCCAGCAGCTTATCCATAGTTTCTGAAGAAAATTCATAAGGCTTTTTTCCTTTTATAAAGTGTGAATAATAGCGAAGATTGAACCAAAGCCCATAAAGCATGATGGAGGAGTCGTTTCGTTTCAGTTTCACCGCCTCGTTGTCCAATATATGTATATTATGGGAAGATAAAAAGTGCATCAAATCTTCGCGGCGATTTGATGTAAGCTGCAGTTCGTGGTTGCCGACAACAAAATACACGGGGGCAATTTTTGTCAATTCCACGGCAAGGCAGTGAAATACGCTGTCAAAGTCATCGTAGGAATTAATCATATCTCCCGTGAGAACAATGATATCGGGCGACTCTTTTTTGATTTTTTTTATCAGCCGATAGTTGCCCGCGCCAAAAGATTTACTGTGCAGGTCGGAGAGCTGCACAATTTTGTATCCGTCAAAATCCGAAGGGATTTTGCGATCTGTAACGTTGATGCGCGTTGTTTTTAGACAATGATTGCTGATAACGGCTTCCGCTGTCAAGGCTGCTGCCGCATAAAACAAGATTTTTTTCTTCATTAAAGGATGTTTCCTTTCAAAAGGGACATCAAGTGTTGCAGTGCAGCGACTGCAAGTTTATTAAGAAATTATTTTACCGGGCAAGCAAAACTATTTTACCAGCGCTTCGTATGCCTTTTTTGCCCAAAGCGAATCGTTTAAAAGCGCTCTGCCCACGCCGACCATATCGGCTTTTCGCTCGCGAACAAGTTTTTCGGCGGCGAAAGGATCGGTAATGCCCCCCGTTACAATCACGGGAATATCCACGACTTCTTTGATGGCTTCGGAAAGGGGAGCAAAATAGCCCTGTCCCTCCAGACCGGGCACGATATAGCGGCTGAATCCCGCAGAGATATCCAAAATATCCACGCCTGCTTTTTCAAAGGCGATAGCGGCTGTTTTGCCGTCTTCGATGGTGATGCCGTCGGGGGTGTAGTCGTCTGCGGCAAGGCGCAGCAAAATCGGGAACTTGTCGCCGACAGCGGCGCGAACAGCGCTGATAACATCCAGATGCATTTGCATTCTGCGATTAATATCGCCGCCGTACGCATCGCTGCGTCGATTGGTCAACGGTGAGAGAAACTGGTTGAGCAAATAGGCGTGACAGCTGTGTATTTCCACGCCGTCAAAGCCTGCTTCTACCACGCGCAGTGCAGCAGCTTTAAACTGCTCTATCAGTGTAGCGATATCTTCAAGGCTCAATTCTCTGGGAACAACATCAGAGCCCGGAGGAGCAATGGCGCTGGGGCCCACAGGCTCCATGCCTGTGATTTCGGTTTTGGCCATGCTGCCCGAATGGTTGATTTGCATAATGGCTTTGCAGCCGTTGTCGTGAATGACTTTGGCAAGCCTGCTAATACCTTCGATAGTGTCATCGTCGGCAACAGACAGCTGGCCCGCGCCTGCCTGACCCTGCGGGGTGATATAACTGTGTTCGATGATGGCTGCGCCAAGATAGCCGCCTTTGGTTTTTTCATCATAATAGGCAACGAGGTCGTCATTGACACGCCCGTTTGTGGAGAGCAATTTATGGGTGGCCATGGGCGGCATAATCAATCTGCTTTTCAAGTGGAGATGAGGTGCGAACAGGGGTTTGAACAGTTCAGACATGGTGAACCTCCTTAAAGGGTGGAATTTTATCCAGTATACAATAAAAGGGAGGATGAATCAACGAAGATTTGCAGAACAAACGGTGAGTGTATCAGCAACATAAATCTGATGAAAACACAATTGAAACAAGCTGTATTTTTCAGAAAATATAAATGAAAAAGAGCAGCGATGAAAGCTGCTCGGGGAAATAAAAACATTTTACAGTTTGGGCTATTTTTTGAGTTGTTGCATCAGTTCAGGCAGCAAGTATTCAAAATTAACGCCATAGGTGATGGCATTAGGGTCGCTGAAGGTAATGTCAATGCACTTTGCCGTGAAATCTGCGGCGATTTTTAGTGCCTTTGGCAAAGAAAACCCGTTCATCAGTCCGCCGACTACGACGCTTGCGAAGATATCGCCTGTGCCGTGATAACTGGTGTCGATTTTTTTATGGAAATAATGAAAAAACTCATTGTTCGCAGCGTCATATCCCATGACGCCGATTTTGCCTTCTTCGAAACTGACGCCGGTGAGCACGGCGGTTTTTGCGCCGAGGTTTGTTAATTTTTTCAGCAAACTCTGAATATATTCTAAGTCATAGCCTGATTCGATATACTCTTCATCCAGCATAAAAGCAGCTTCGGTGAGATTGGGCATGATGATATCGGCTTTACCGCACAATTTTGCCATTTCGTGGGCAAAGTCCACATCAAATGCAGGATACAGCTTGCCGCCGTCTCCTATGACGGGGTCAACAATGATGAGGTTGTTTTCGGTTTTAAATGCGGCAAAATAATCTTCAACCATTGCAAGCTGGCGCTTAGAGCCGAGATATCCTGTATAAATGGCGTCAAAAATAAAATTTTCTTTTTTCCAGTGGTCGCAAATATCGGGCATGTCTTCGGTCAGGTCACGAAAGGTAAAACCGGAAATCATGGTGTGAGTCGACAGCACGGCTGTGGGAACCACGCAGGTCTCCATGCCCATGGCCGAAATAATGGGGAGTGCCACGGTTAGGGAGCATTTGCCCAGGCAGGAAATGTCTTGTATGGTTGCTATTCTTTTCATTTGTCATCGCTCCTTAGGGATTTTAAAATTCATTATATAGTATTCAAAAAATTAATCAAATAATTTCACGTGTTTTTTCAATAGATACAATTTGATTATAAAACAAAAGATATAAAATGTTTTTTTATGTAACTATTGATTTTTATGATGCAAAGGACTATGATATAAATATAACAATGTTAAGCAATTGAATAATTCTAAGTAATACATTGCACTGATCGCAAAGGGATTCTGAGGGAGAAGGCTGTAACAATCATTATTCATATAGAAATGTATGATTTTTGCGCCTATGCCGGGCGCAATTATTATTTTACAGAGAAAAACGGAGAAAAAAGGATAGGTAGCTATGAGTACAAGGATTGCATTGATAGGTATTATTGTGGAAAAGCTGGATGCTGTTGACAAGTTAAACGACTTGCTGCACCAATATGGCAAATATATTGTGGGAAGGATGGGCTTGCCCTATCGTCCTGCGGGTATATCCATCATCAGCGTGGTGGTAGACGCACCTCAGGATATCATCAGCGCGCTGTCGGGGAAAATAGGGATGCTGCCGGGGATTACCACAAAAACCATTTATTCGAAATTGCCGCAAGAGAAATAAAATGAACCCGTATGAATTGATTGACAAACTGAGAGAAAGACATTTATTGAGCGAAGAAGAATTTATAACGCTCATTGCATGTCATGAACAAAAGAAAATTCGCGACTATGCTTGCAGTGCGGCAAGAGAAGTGCAAAAAAAATATTACGGCAATAAAGTCTATATTCGCGGATTGATAGAATTTACAAATTACTGCAAAAACGATTGTTTTTATTGCGGTATACGCGCAGGAAACGCCTCAGCCTTGCGCTATCGTCTGACGAAAGAGGAAATTTTGCAATGCTGTGAACAAGGCTACGGGCTGGGATTTCGCACCTTTGTTTTGCAAGGTGGCGAGGATCCCTATTATTCGGATGAAAAAATAGTCGACATCGTACAAACCATTCGCGCAAAATATCCTGACTGTGCCATTACATTATCTATCGGCGAAAAAAGCTATGAGAGTTATCTTGCCTATTACCGTGCGGGCGCAGACAGATATTTGCTGCGCCATGAGACGGCGGATTATGCCCATTATCAAAAGCTGCATCCCCCTGCGCTGCAATGGAAAGTACGCGAGAAATGTTTATATGATTTAAAAAAAATCGGCTATCAGGTGGGAAGTGGCTTTATGGTGGGCTCGCCCTATCAAAGTGCACGCTCGCTGGCTGCGGACATGAAGTTTTTGCACCTTCTTGCGCCGCATATGGTGGGGATTGGCCCGTTTATTTCTCATCGTGATACACCGTTTGCCGGGTATGAAAACGGCACCTTTCAACTTACGGTGTTTATGATTGCCCTGGTGCGACTGATGCTGCCCAATGCATTGATACCGTCTACGACGGCCCTTGGAACAATATTTTCGGATGGAAGAGAGCAGGCAATCGTCTGCGGAGCCAATGTGATTATGCCAAATCTTTCGCCGGTGGATGTGCGCGCAAAGTATGCGCTGTACGATAACAAACTCCACTCCGGCAAAGAAGCCGCAGAGCACAAGGCGTTGCTGGAAGAAAGTATGAAAGCCATAGGGTATGAAATAGTGGTAGATAGAGGAGATTGCAAAAAAATATAAAACAAAATAACTGATAGGAAAGGGTATACCTGACCTGAAAGGAAGGAAAAAATGTACAACGCAAAATCGAAGAAGGCGGAAGAATTTATCAGCCATGAGGAGATTATGGACACACTGGCCTATGCACAGGCCAACAAGCACAACGCAGCGCTGATTGATTCTATCATCAAAAAGGCCAAAGAGAGAAAAGGGCTGACTTATCGCGAGGCGGCAGTGCTGCTGGATTGTGATATCGAAGAAAAAAATCAGGAGATTTACCGGCTTGCCGAGCAGATCAAAAAAGATTTTTACGGTAACAGAATTGTGATGTTTGCGCCGCTGTATTTGTCAAATTACTGCATCAACGGATGTGTTTATTGTCCCTATCACAAACAAAACAAAACCATTCCCAGAAAAAAACTGACCCAGGAAGAAATTAAAAATGAAGTCATAGCGCTACAAGATATGGGCCATAAACGTCTGGCGCTTGAAACGGGTGAAGACCCTGTAAACAATCCCATTGAATATATTTTGGAAAGTATTAAAACCATTTACGGTATCAAGCATAAAAACGGAGCCATTCGCCGAGTCAATGTAAACATTGCGGCAACGACCGTTGAAAATTATCGAAAACTTAAGGACGCGGGTATCGGCACCTATATTTTGTTCCAGGAAACTTATCACAAAGACAGTTATGAAAAACTGCATCCCACAGGACCCAAGCACGACTATGCCTATCACACCGAGGCCATGGACAGAGCCATGGAAGCGGGGAT
>CALFLU010000057.1 GCA_937880125.1 uncultured Eubacteriaceae bacterium | reverse complement strand
ATCACATCACATAATTTCCAATGCCCCTCCAACCACCGCTGCCCATGTGTGGACATGGATGAAATGCATCTTCGTAAATTTCTTTAAACAAAGTCATCAGCCACACCCTTCGCGGGTGCGTGAATTAAATTTCTTATCATTCTCACCTGCATGATGGTGAAGTAACTCCCCTTTCGAGGGTGTTTTACCGTTGCATTTCAATCCTAACAACCCCTTTTCCGCGTCACTGCATTCAATGAATCAATCATACAACGCTATTTTACCTCCATGCAAAAATAACGATTTTTGCTTGCAATATTTTTCCGCGCAGCAACATTTGCAATACGAAAACGGCCCTCTTGTTGCACCTCTCCATTCGCAATTCGATAAAAACAACTATTTCGTTGCAATTGCAACTTACATTTGCGCTTTTGTTTGGTACAATACCCTCACAGATACCGTTTTGACAGCAATGCATTTTGAATAAAAAAGGAGCACTCATCATGGGCAAAGCAACACAAGATCTGCGTAACGAACACGATTCTATTCTGCATTCTTTACAAATATTGGACGATATCATAAAATCAGAAAATAAGGACCCCGCCTTTTTTAATCAATTCTATGACGAATTTTTATATTTTCTGAAAATTTTTGCCGACAAATGTCACCACGGCAAAGAAGAAAATATTCTTTTCAAAGAATTGATCAAAAAAGGTCTTCCCGACGAGGGCGGTCCTGTGGGCGCCATGCTGCAAGAGCACACGCAAGGCAGAGAGTATATTGCGCAAATGACGACGCATCTCGAGCAACAACAATTCGGCAAACTCAATGACGTAGCAGCGCAATATCGCGAATTGATGCTGCGACATATCGAAAAAGAAAACGGCGTACTCTTTGTTTTTGCTGACAGGCTTATCAGCGAAGAAGAACAAGACGCTTTATTTGAACAATTTGAACAACACGAAGAACAAGTCATCGGTCAAGGCGTCCACGAAAAACTGCACGCCATGATCGAAGGCTGGCAAAAAATATAATCGAAACAATCAAATATAGAGCAAAGCGGAGGAATATACCATGAACACCACCCCTACCTTCAAAGAAACAACAAAACAGCAATTTCAAACTTTGAGACAATATGTGCCCGTGGTGGCGCGCGTTCACGGCACCACTCATCCGGAGTTTCACGAAGTGCACAAGCAATTTGACAGCATTAATGAAAAAATAAAAAAAGTCCGAACCAAAAAACCCGACCTCAGCGAAGAGTTCATCAAACTGCGCGAAATTACCAACAACTACAACGTGCCAAGCGACGTATGCGAAACCTATGAAGCCGTATACCACCTGCTTGCACAAATCGACAACATCTACCACGCATAACACCACGCGCCGCAGCGCATAAACAGAGGAGGCACCATGCAACGATTTATCTTAAGTAAACGAAACCACGTCGCCCTGATCGGCGGCATACTCATTGCCATTGCTTTTGGCAGCAAATGGTTTTTTGCGAACATGGACGTGTTACATTGGGCGCTTGTTGCAGCCTCCGTTTTGGGCGCCATTCCCATCGCCATTCAGGCGTTTCAGGCGCTGCGGGTCAAAGTGGTCAGCATTGATGTCCTCGTGACCATTGCGGTGCTGGGCGCCTTTCTCATCAATCATTTTGAAGAATCGGCTATTGTTACCTTCCTGTTCCTCTTCGGTGCCTTTTTGGAACAGCGCACGTTAAACAAAACACGCTCAGCCATCAAAGAACTCACGGAGATGGCGCCCGAAAGCGCTGTCAAACAAATGGAGAACGGCGAGTTTGAAGAAGTGGACGTGGACGAAGTGGATGTGGGCGATATTTTGCTTGTGAAAACCGGCGCCAAAGTCCCCGTGGACGGCACGGTTTTATCGGGCGAAGGCCATATCAACGAAGCCAGCATCACAGGTGAGGCTGTGCCCGTCGGCAAAGAAAAAGGCTCTTTGGTCTATGCGGGAACCATTTTGGAAAACGGCACACTGCAAATCGTCGCCGACCGCGTGGGCGAAGACACCACCTTCGGCAAAATCATCGAGCTCGTGGAAGAAGCCCAAGACTCCAAGTCCGAGGCCGAGCGTTTCATTGACCGATTTTCCAAATATTACACCCCTGCGGTGCTGCTCCTTGCCTTTGTGGTATGGCTCATTTCGCGCAATGTCGAGCTTGCCATCACCATCTTGGTCTTGGGCTGCCCCGGCGCGCTGGTCATCGGTGTACCCGTCTCCAACGTGGCAGGTATCGGCAACGGCGCCCGACACGGCGTGCTGCTCAAAGGCAGTAAAGTCATTCACGACTTCAGC
>CALFLU010000056.1 GCA_937880125.1 uncultured Eubacteriaceae bacterium | reverse complement strand
AGATTATCTGCGCAGTAGCAGAACTGGCAGATAATCTGATGAAACGTTATGGATGAAGAAAGGGTACATATTCGAATTTTGATTGGTATTGCGGCAGTACTGGCAGCTCTGTGTATTGGGTATAATGTCTTTTTTGTCCCGCCTATTTGCAGCCCTGCTGCAGTTGTTACGACCGATACACCTTCAAAAACACTTTCCAGTGCCTATAATGGGAAGGTACATTTGAACAGTTCTCCTGTATCCCAACTGGAAAGTCTGAAAGGTGTGGGCAGTGCGCTTGCCAAACGGATTATTATTTACAGACAGCAACACGGTGGTTTTCATAGTGTTGAGGAACTTAAAAATGTAAAGGGCGTAGGGGAGAAACTTTTCGCTCAAATCAAGGATCAAATCGATTTATAAAAAATTGCCATTCAAAACGTCCCGCAGAAAGCCCAATGTCTCTGCGGGACGTTTTGAATGGCTGAGCCAGACTCTTTAATGTTCAGAATTTCATAAAAAATACGACTAATATGGTTCGGTGATGACTGTTACGTCCTTTAACTTTCTTCGTGTGCGTGTATGCAAGATTATTATCAAATTTTTGTAACTTATGCGACTCCATTTTTATCTAATATTTTTTGCATACTCATCACTCCGTAAATATGAAATTACAATGTTTTAACAACTAGGCTGTTTTTAAGTATTTTAAAAACAAAAATTTCATTGCTGAAAGTGAAACGTACATGGCCTTATTAGCATTTCTCTTTGTATAGCATACCCTGTATTAAAAATACTAAATAAGGATTAATGCCTATGATTGAGATCAGCTTGTGTATGATTGTTAAAGATGAAGAAAAGACGTTGGCTCGCTGTTTGGATTCGGTAAAAGACCTGGTGGATGAAATCATTATCGTCGATACAGGATCTGTCGACCGAACGATAGAAATTGCGAAACAGTATACCGACCAAATATTTTCGTTTCCATGGATTGACGATTTTGCAGCAGCAAGGAACTTTTCCTTTTTAAAAGCCACCAAAGAATATATCCTTTGGCTTGATGCGGATGATGTTTTATTGGAAAAGGACCGCGCTGCCTTTCGGACCTTGAAAGAAACGCTGTCTTCAGATGTTTCTATGGTCATGATGCGTTATAATGTCGCGTTTGATGCAACGGGTAAATGCACATTCTATTATTATAGGGAGCGTTTGCTCCGTCGAGACAAAAACTATCGGTGGGAAGGGGCTATCCATGAAGTTATTCCGCCATCAGGAGTCATTCAATATGTAGAAATCGCAGTAACACACCAAAAAGTTAAAGCCTATGATTCAGAGCGAAATATTAGAATTTTTGAAAAAATGATTGCAGATGGTCGGATTTTGGACAGACGGCAGTCCTATTACTACGCCCGGGAACTTCGTGACCATGGCCGTTATTGGAAAGCAGAACAAATTTTATATAAAATATTGGATGACGACAATACGTGGGTTGAAAACCGAATTGATGCCTGCCGCGTTTTAGCAGACTGCCTTTTTCATGAGGGGAAAGATAAGGACGCCTTGCTTGCTCTGGTGCGCAGTTTTCAGTATGATATTCCGCGAGCGGAGATATGTTGTGAAATCGGAAACTATTTTTTAAAAAAGCAGAAATACACTATTTCAATATATTGGTATGAACAGGCTCTCAAACAACGTCCAAACCCCATTAAAGGAGGCTTTTGTGAGCCGGACTGCTATGGATATCTTCCATGTATTCAACTTTGTGTTTGCTATGACCGCATAGGAGATTTTAAAAAAGCACAGGAATATAATGAGAAAGCCGCCCAATGGAAGCCAGCCAATCCATCTGTCCTTTATAATCGAAATTATTTTCATGAAATGCTCTCTAAACAAACTGCTGCTGTAAAAGAAGCAAAACATGATTAACAATACCATCCTATATGAAAAAACGCATTTTCACACATTATGCATAAACTGGAATAGGAGGTATGAATATGAACACTTATAAATGCGATAATTCAGATTATTTACCGTCATATGACGATTTGTATGGTAAATGCGGTTGCAGACGGCCGTGTTGCTGCAACTGCTGCTGTTGTATTGGCCCTACGGGCGCCACGGGTGCTACAGGTGCTACGGGCGCCACGGGTGCTACGGGCGCCACGGGTGCTACAGGCGCCACGGGTGCTGATGGTGCCACGGGTGCTGATGGTGCCACGGGTGCTGACGGTGCCACGGGTGCTGACGGTGCCACGGGCGCTGATGGTGCAACAGGTGCTGACGGTGCC
>CALFLU010000055.1 GCA_937880125.1 uncultured Eubacteriaceae bacterium | reverse complement strand
GCATTTTGCGCCTTGCCTGTGCGGGCAGCGTCCAAATCCACCACATGCAAGTGGTCGGCGCCTTGCGCTTGATGCTCAAGTGCGGCTTGCAGCGGGGTGAGCGTATATTTTTTTTCTTGGTTATAGTCGCCCTGTGTGAGCCTGACACAGCTGCCGTTGATGATGTCAATGGCGGGAAAAATTTTCATTTCAGCATCCTCAAACAATTTTCTAACAGTATTTTGCCGACTTTTGCACTTTTTTCCGGGTGAAACTGCATGCCGATCACATTCTCACTGCGCACGATGGCAGGGAAGTTGACAGCGTAGTCCGAATACATTAGCACTTGGTCAAAGTCGGGTACTTTGGCATAGTAAGAATGAACAAAATAGACATAATCACCTTCGTCAATACCCCGGGTGAGTGCATCGGTCTTATGATGGTGGAGCGTGTTCCACCCCATATGGGGAATTTTCATATCGCCTTCAAAGCGAACGATGTCGCCGCGCAAATAGCCCAGCCCCCTCCAGGTGCCGTTTTCGTAGCTTTTTTCATACATCAGCTGCATACCCAGGCAAATGCCCAACAGGTAGTTGCCTGCCTGCACCCAATCGTTTAAAAAATCGATCATGCCGTATTCGTCAAGGGCTTTGATGCCGTCTTCAAAGGCGCCGACACCGGGCAAAATCAGTCCGCTGCATTGGCGCAGCACAGAGAGTCGGTCGCTGATTACAGCGCTGTAGCCTGCCTTTTGAACAGCATGCTGCACATTGGCCAAATTGCCTATTTTGTAATCGATGATACCAATCATTGATTATAGCACACCTTTCGTGGAAGGAATAGCCTCGGCGTTTTTGGCATCTATTTGCACCGCTTTTTTCAAGACACGCGCCAATGCTTTGAAAATAGCCTCGGCGATGTGGTGCGCATTGGTGCCCGATATTTTTTGAACATGAAGGGTGATTTTTGCGTTCATGACAAAAGCGCGCAAAAATTCTTCAACCAGTTCTACGTCAAAATTGCCCACGTTGGGGGAGGGAAAAGCCACGTCATATGCAAGAAAAGAGCGTCCGCTGATGTCCACGGCGGCTAAAATAAGCGCTTCGTCCATGGGAAGCACAATATCAGCGTACCGACAAATGCCGCGTTTGTCGCCAAGGGCTTTGTAAAAGGCTTCGCCCAACAAAATGCCGATGTCTTCGGCGGTGTGGTGAAAATCCACATGGACATCGCCTTGTGCTTGGATGCGCAATTCAAAACCGGAGTGGTTTTGAAACAGTTCCAGCATATGTGTCAAAAACCCGATGGGGGTGGTGATTTCACCTTTATTTTGTCCATCCAAATCGAGAAAAACAGAGATTTGTGTTTCGGTTGTGTTGCGTGTGTGCTCACTTTGTCTCATGGCTGTGATGCCTCCTTCAGCATAGATATCAGTGCAGCGTTTTCTTCGGTGCTGCCCACCGTTATGCGAATATGGTTTTGTAAAATTTTGTTGCTGAAATATTTTAGTGCAATGCCGTGTTTGTCGGCACAGGATTTATATTTTGCTCTATCGTCAACCTTAATCAAAATAAAGTTTGACTGGGAGGGATAGGTTATAATCTCTTTGATTTGTTTCAATTCTTCGATAAGCGCTTGGCGTCGTTGGATGGTTTGTGCGGTGTGTTCATAAATGAGTTCAACATTTGAAAGGGCAATTTGGGCCGCTGCCTGGGACAAAACATTGACATTATAGGGCACTTTTACGCGATAGAGATATTGCATGGTTTTGGCCTGTGCGATGCCGAACCCCACGCGAATTCCCGCCAGAGAAAAGGCCTTGGACAGTGTGCGCAGCACAATTAAGCGCTCGTAGTCTTGATACAAATGCAGACAAGAAGCCTTAGCATAGTCGGCGTATACCTCATCCAACACAACCAGGCAAGAGGTGGCATCCAAAATACGGCGCAGTTGAGCTTGCGAAAAAGTATAGCCTGTGGGGTTGTTGGGGCTGCACAAAAACAATATTTTCGCCTGCAGTTTGTTTGCCGTATCGATAATGTGCTCCACATCGGGCACAAAGTTTTCGTCACAGCCTATGGCATGGTAACGACCTCCGGCAATGACCGTTAGGGTCTCATACATGGAAAAGGTTGGATTAAGGCTTAAAACCACGTCCTCTTTTTCCATAAAGGCATCGAGGATGTTGCCGATAATTTCATCACAACCCACCCCTGCAATCACCTCGTTGCCCGCAGCGCCCACAGAGGCTGCAAACAACCTGCAGAGATGGGTGCTGTCGCTGTCGGGGTATCGATTCAATGCCAATTTTTGGAGGCTGTCGGTGAGCTCACTTAAAAACTTATCGTGAAAAATATCCGTGGAATTTTCATTGGCATTTAAAATAATCTTGCCTTCAAAGGGAGGCGGAGAATAGTTGGTAAACGTGCGTATTGTTTTTTTGACAAGATTTTCTATCATATTATTTTCTCCTTGATGATGCCGCGGCTGCATGAAAGAAAAATTGTTCTTTTTCGGCAAAGGCCGCAATGTCATCTTGGCACTGAAGCAGGCCTTGTTTTGTATAGTGAATGATGTTGGAATATTTCATAAAATCCGTTGTGCTGAGGGGTGAAAAAAATTTGGCCCTGCCTGAGGTGGGAATGGTATGGTTGGGCCCCGCATAATAATCACCTGCTGCAACAGGGGAGTAGGCGCCGATAAAAATATTGCCTGCGTTTTGAATGCGTTCTGACAACGCTTCGGCGTTTTTGGTCATAATCTCCAAATGTTCCGGGGCAACTTCGTTTGCCAGCGCTATCAGCACGTCTGTTTGGCTGTTGACAAAGATTTTTCCGTTTTTGTCAAGGGCTGCTTTTGCGCGTATTGCGTTTTTGGATGTGTCCAGTTGGCGCTTAATTTCATCCAAAACATCTGTTGCTATTTTTTTTGAAGTGCAGGCTAAGATGCACAGGGCATTTTCGTCATGCTCGGCTTGTGAGAGCAAATCCGCGGCGATATAGGCGCAATTTGCAGATGCGTCCGCGAGGATCAAAACCTCGCTGGGGCCGGCTATCATATCAATATCCACCTGTCCGTATACTTGCTTTTTTGCTTCCGCCACATAGATGTTGCCCGGGCCCGTGATTTTGTAGGCGGAAGGGATGCTTTGTGTGCCAAAGGCCAAAGCCGCAATGGCTTGCGCGCCGCCGACTTTATAGATGTGCTTTGTGGCACCGCAAACGTGTGCCGCCGCCAAAATGTCGCTGCTGACGGTGCCGTCTTGTTGGGGCGGTGTGACAATGACAATTTGCTTAACACCCGCCAGCATGGCGGGAATGACGTTCATGAGTACCGTAGAGGCATAGGCGGTTTTGCCGCCGGGGATATAGATGCCCACGCGCTCAATGGGGCTGTGGCGCTGTGTCAAAGTCAACCCTGCGCTTTGGCAGGAAAAGTCTTTGGGAAGCTGCATGGTGTGATAGGCGGCGATGTTGGCATGGGCACGCACAAGCAGCTGTAAAAAATCTTTATCCGTCTGCTGCAGTGCGTGGTCGATTTCCGCCTCGCTGACGTGAAAGGTATCCAACTTTGCGCGGTCAAATTGCAGTGTGTATTTTTTTAAGGCTTCATCGCCGTGTTCTTTGACTTGTGAGATGATGTCTGATACAGAGCGGGCAAGCGTTGCATCCTGGGCGCTTTCTGCACTGCGGATTTTGCCGACCTCTGCAGAAACGGCATCGGGGAGCAGTTGAATGATTTGCATTGTCACTATTCCTCCTCTCGCAGGCGCATAGCCGTGTTGAGCTTTTGCATCAGGGACTCAAATTCCGCAAATTTTGTTTTTAAGCTGACTTTATTGGCAATAAAGCAGGCGGAAACATTGTCGATGATGTCATCGGCAATGACCAAATCATTTTCTTTCAGCGTTGTGCCCGTTTGTACAAGGTCGACGATAACGTCAGCGATATTGAGTATCGGGGCGAGTTCCACCGAACCGCTGAGGTAGATGATTTTGCAATCCATATTTTTTTCGTCAAAATATTTTTTCGTAATTCTCGGAAATTTGGTTGCCACGGTGATAAATTTGTTTTGATCAAAATTGGTGCCTCGTTTTTTGGCAACACACATTTTGCATTTTGCGATGTCCAGAGGCATTAGGCTGTATACATCGGCGTTGTTTTCGAGCAAAATGTCTTTGCCCACGATGCCGCAATCTGCCGCACCGGCCTCTACATACACCGTGGTATCCACAGGCTTGGTCAAAATCAACTCCAGTTTGGCATCTCTGTCTTGCAAAATCAGCTTTCGGGTTTTGTTATATTCATCAAAATAAATGCCGCATTGTTCAAACAGCTTCAATACTTCTTTTTCGGTGCGGCCTTTGGCGACGGCGAGTTTTAACATAGCAGCTCCTCCGCATTGTTCAATAAATCTTTTGTGTTGAGGGTTTTGGTGCCGTTGGCATCCGTAACGGTGGTGTGTGTATCGCCGATGTCGATTTGAACGGCAAAGGCATCGTCGCTTTGTGCATCGTCGGCCTCGTCGCAAAGCAAAACACATTTTTGATTGTTGTGGCGCAGCCGTGCGGCCAACCGAGTCGCTGTGCAGGTATCGGTGCCGCCGATGCGGAAGATTTTTTTCGGCGCAGGTAGGTTGGCATTGGACAAAATATCCAGTGTGACATCGATGTTTTGACCAAATCCGCAGGCAAATTTTTTGCTTGCGAATTGTTGCGCCAATTTGTCATATCTGCCGCCGCTGATAACAGCCTCGCCGTAATCAACGACGTATCCTTTAAAAATCATGCCGGAATAATAATTCATCGGGTTCGAAAAACCCAAATCCAAATGAATATAGTTGCATAAATCATAGGCGTCCAATGCATCGTAGATGCTCTCGATTTCTTGAAGAAAGCGCTCCATTTTGGCATTGATGCACATGTCATAGGCTTTGTTTATCACTGTCGGGTAGTCACCGAACAGCATGGCAATGCTGGAAAGCAGCTCAATATTTTTTTGCGTGATGTTTTCTTTATCCAAAGAATCGCCAAGTGCGATCAGATTTTTATTTTCAATCAACGAATGATAATAGTGTATGTCGGTCTCTTTGGTAATGCCGATTTCTTTTAAAAACTGGTGCACAAACTGCGAATGTCCCAAGTCGAAATGGATGTTGTTGATGCCGAGGGCTTTGAGGCTTTCAATGGCAAGGGCAATGATTTCCGCATCGGCAAGGGGCGAAGAAGAATTAAACAACTCCACACCCGATTGCAACGTGTCGTTTTTTTCGTAATTGTTTTCTTTGAAACGAAAGATATTGGTCATGTAGCAATAGCGGTTTGAAGAAAAATCCATGCTGCCGATGGTTTTGAGCACATGAAAGGTGGCATCGGGGCGAAGCACCAAAATGCTGCCCGTGCGGTCGATCAATTTTAGCAGGGCATCATCGTTGACCGCCTTATATTGCAAGTATTTTTCATATTTTTCAAACAGCGGCAGTGTTAATTCTTCATAACCAAACAAATTGTAGGCAGAAAACAGCTGCTGCTTGACGAAGGGAAAGAGTTGCTGCATTTCTATTTTTTGATAGTTCATATTATCTTCCGTTTCTTCATACAAATATTTTGAATAATTATTAATTATATAAGATGTCAAGATGAAAAGAAAGCAAATTAGCCGGGAATTACAAAAAAATTACTTTTGACCGCTTTGTTTCATAAATATGCAGGTAATATTTTAAAAATTCAGTTTTTTCTTAAAATGTTATTGACATATTTTGGTGAAATGGTACAATCGAACATAAATTTATTTTAAAAAAATAATAATTATGAGGTGCAAGGTATGAAAGCTAAGAAATTATTTGCTGTTTTGGTTGTAGTGGCTTTGGTGATGACAGCCTTTGCAGGCTGCGGTGGCTCAGGCGGAACAAAAGCGCCTGAGGGAGAAGCAGATACCATCAAAATCGGAGCAAACTACGAACTGAGCGGCGCAGTGGGTCAATATGGATTGATGTCCATGGAAGGAATCAAACTGGCCATTGACGAAGTGAACGCTGCAGGCGGCATCAAAGGCAAGCAAGTGGAACTGATCAGCGTTGACAACAAGTCAGACAACAATGAATCCAAGACCGTGGCAACACGTTTGGCAACCCAAGAAAAAGTTTTGGTTATTTTGGGACCGGCTACTTCCGGGGCAGTCAAGGCAACCACAACGGTATCCGAACAATACAAGGTTCCGGTTATCACAAGTTCGGGAACAGCCGATGATGTAACCGTGGTTAACGGCAAAGTCAATGCCTATATTTTCAGAACTTGCTTCAACGACTCGTTCCAAGGAACCGTTATGGGCAATTTTGCAACGAAAGATATGGGACTGAAAAACTTTGTTATTTTGTCGGACAACAGCAACGACTATTCCATGGGGCTGGCAGCTACTTTCAAAGAAGTGCTGGCTAAAGAAGGTGCAACCGTTGTTGCCGAAGAAAACTTTACAGCGGGCGACAAAGATTTTTCGCCGATTTTGACAAAAATCAAAGACAAACAATTTGAAGCCATTTATTTGCCGGCATATTATGAAGAAGCCGGACTGATCATTAAACAAGCCAGAGCTATGGGCATTAACGTGCCGATACTGGGCGCTGACGGCTATGATGACTCCAAACTCAATGCCATTGCCGGAGACGAAAACTTGAACAATGTTTTCTTCAGCGGTCACTATTCTTCGGACGATACAACACCCATCGTTGTTGACTTTGTAAAAATGTATACAGAAAAGAAAGGCGCGACCCCCAATGCCTTTAACGCACTGGGCTATGACATGGCCAAATCGGTTTTAGCAGCCATTGAAAATTCGGAGACGTTGTCTTCGGAAGACATTGCCAAAACCTTTGCGGCAACCACCAATTTTGAAGGTGTAACAGGCACATTTACGTTGGATGCCAACCACAACCCCGTGAAATCCGCGGTTGTTATTGAGTTGAAAAACGGTGTTCAAACCTTTAAAACAAGGGTAAATCCCTAACCCGTTATTGGTAAACAAAACAGGGCAAAACCTTGCCCTGTTTTTTTATGCATATTTTTATGCAAGATTTCAGATTAAATATTGTGATTATTCACTTTTTATGATAATATCATTTTCTGTAATAATACGAAATGATCAATGATGCACTCCATTGTTTTGCAGAAAGGAACAGGAAAAGTGGAACAGTTTATTCAGCAACTGATAAACGGTATATCCATCGGCAGCATTTATGCGCTCATTGCGCTGGGATACACGATGGTATACGGTATTATCAAGCTTATCAATTTTGCGCACGGCGATATATTGATGATCGGCGGCTATGTGGGGCTCGGGTGTGTTCTTTTTTTTAATATGTCATTTATCCCGGCGGTGCTCATTGCCATGGTTGTTTGTGCGGCACTGGGTGTGTTTACCGAAAAAGTAGCCTATAAGCCGCTGCGCAACGCGCCGCGAATTGCGGTGCTTATTACGGCCATTGGCGTATCGTTTTTGTTGGAATACCTTATGGTGTATTTTTTCAAGGCGAGCTCTCGAACGTATCCTTCGGACTTCTTTTCTTTTGGCAGCATCAATCTCGGCTCCATTACCATTTCCATGGATAAAATGATGGTGATGCTCATAACAATCGTGTTGATGGTGCTTATTCAAATTGTCATTAAAAAAACGAAACTCGGCAAGAGCATTCGTGCCGTGTCCTCAGACCAGGACGCAGCGTTGCTCATGGGCGTGAGTGTGGACAATGCCATTTCCTTTACCTTTATCATCGGTTCCGCATTGGCTGCGGTGGCAGGGGTGATGTATGGCGCCATGTTTACCATTAATCCGCTGATGGGCATGCAGCCGGGCATCAAAGCCTTTGTGGCGGCGGTATTTGGGGGTATAGGCAATATTCCCGGCGCGATACTGGGCGGCATGCTTTTGGGCGTAACCGAAACATTGGTCAGTGCCTATTTGTCCAGTTCCATCAAAGATGCGGTGGCATTTGCTATTTTAATCATCGTGCTTCTTGTTCGACCCAGCGGTCTTTTGGGCAAGAACGTGAAAGAAAAAGTGTAAAGGTGGGAAAAACATGGGTTATGATAACAAAGCACGCATAAAATCCTCAATTAAAGCAATTATTTTTGTCGGTGTTATCTATGGCATTATGAAAATTCTCATGTTGCCTCAAATTAACATTATCAATCCGTTTTATCAGACGATTATCATGAAAATATTTATCGAAATCACGCTGGCTTTGGGCTTAAACCTCATTACGGGCATCACGGGGCAGTTTTCTTTGGGGCATGCGGGATTTATGTCGATTGGCGCTTACACGGCAGCTTTCATCATGCTGAGAACCACGGTAAATGTGGGCATGATTTTTGCCGCAACCTTGGCGGGAGGCATTGTAGCCGGCTTGGTGGGGCTGTTAATCGGCATACCGACACTGCGCTTAAAGGGCGACTATTTGGCTATTGCCACATTGGGGCTCGGAGAAATCATTCGAATTTTGCTGCAAACCACCAGCAAAGATTTTTTGGGCGGTGCGGCAGGACTCAGCTCCATTCCCATATTTGCCAATTTTGAAGGGGTGTTTTTTGTTGCGGTCATCTGCTTTTTCTCGATCAGCAACTTGATGAAATCTTCCTACGGCAGGGCGTTGATATCGGTGCGAGAAGACGAAATTGCCTCTGAGGCAATGGGTGTAAATGTCACAAATATGAAATTGTTAGCCTTTATTATGGGCACGTTTTTTGCCGGTGTGGCCGGGGCTATGTATGCGGGATATGTAGGTTTTGTGCAACCCAAAGACTTCGGGTTTATGAAATCCATTGAAATATTGATGATTGTGGTGCTGGGTGGTTTGGGTAACATTCGCGGCACGGTCATTGCGGCCATTGTTTTGAACATTATCGGTGTAATTTTACAGGATTTCTCGGAAATACGAATGATTTTGTATGCTCTGCTGCTGATTATTATCATGGTTATCAAGTCGGGCGAGACGCCTTGGATACAAAAACTCAGGGCAGCTATGAATATCAAATCCTTTAAATTCAACGGAAAAAATAAGGCGGGGACCTGATTTATGAAAGTATTAAACGCAGAGCACATCAGCATGATTTTCGGCGGACTGATTGCCGTAAACGACGTGACAATTTATGCCAATCGCGGCGAGTTGTTGGGACTCATCGGCCCCAACGGCGCAGGGAAAACGACGATTTTTAATATGCTCACAGGGGTGTATGTGCCCACCCACGGCAAAATTTCCTTTGAAAACGCGCGCAACAATCAACTGACCATTAATAAAGTAAAGCCCTATAAGGTGGCTCGCTTCGGCGTGAGCAGAACCTTTCAAAATATTCGTTTGTTTAAAGAACTCACAGTGCTTGAAAATATGCTGGTGAGTATGCATAAAAATATCGGCTATTCGATTTTCGGCGCCATTTTCAGGACGAACGGATTTTTAAAAACGGAACAAGAGTTTTATGAAAGTGCGATAAAAATATTAGAGGCAACGGGACTGGATACAAAAAAAGATGAACTGGCAAGCAATTTGCCCTATGGCGAACAGCGAAAACTGGAAATTGCCCGTGCCATTGCCACCGGAGCGGAGATTGTTTTTTTAGACGAACCCGCCGCGGGCATGAATCCCGCAGAGACCGCGGAATTGGCGGTGTTAATTAAACGGCTCAAGGAAGACTATAAATTGACGGTTGTGCTCATTGAACATGACATGCGTTTTGTGATGAATCTTTGCGAGCGCATTTATGTGTTGGACTTTGGCGTGTTGATTGCCGAAGGCACACCCCATGAGATTAAAAATGACCCGAAGGTAATTAAGGCGTATTTAGGAGAGGAATTGCAATAATGTTTTTTTCGATTAAGGATTTAAATGTATTTTACGGCGTAATACACGCACTGAAGGATATTAATCTTCATGTGGAAGAAGGAGAAATTGTTACATTAATCGGCAGCAACGGCGCGGGAAAAACATCGACACTGCGGGCAATTTCTTCACTGTCAAAAATAAAAAGCGGACAAATCACATTCAGAGATAAAAATATTACGGGCATCAAAGCACAAGAAATTGTGAAAATGGGCATCTCTCATGTGCCGGAGGGAAGACGCATTTTTGCCGATATGACCGTGGCGGAAAACTTGAGCATGGGTGCCTATTTGCGCAGAGACAAAGAGGGCATTAAAAGCGACTTGGAAATGATTTATCGCAGGTTTCCTATTTTAAAAGACCGTGCAAAGCAAATGGGCGGCACGCTCTCGGGGGGCGAGCAGCAAATGCTGACCATGGGCAGGGCACTCATGGCAAGACCCAAGCTGTTGTTGCTGGACGAGCCGTCGATGGGCCTTGCGCCCATTTATGTGCAGGAGATTTTTTCGATTATTCAGTCGATTAATGAAGCGGGAACCACGATTTTGCTTGTGGAGCAAAACGCCAACATGGCGCTGCACGTTGCAGACAGAGCCTATATATTGGAAACGGGAAAGATCGTCAAAGAAGGCAAGGCATCTGAACTTTTAAACAGTGAAGAAGTGCGAAATGCCTATTTGGGCGGGGTATAAAAATAAAAAAAGCGAGATATTCTCGCTTCTTTTATTTCACAAAGGGAATGTATCCTTCGTATCCTTCGTCTTTCATTTTTTCTAAGGGGATAAATTTGATGCTGGCGCTGTTGATGCAATAGCGCGCGCCCCCTGACTCTTTGGGGCCGTCGTTGAACACGTGACCTAAGTGAATATCGCCCACGCGGCTTCTTACCTCGGTGCGGCGCATGCCGTAGGCGTTGTCTTCAAGGTATTTTACCGCCGCGTTGTCGGCGGGCTTTGAAAAGGAGGGCCAACCGCAGGAGGAATGAAATTTATCCTGCGAAAAAAACAGCGGCTCTCCGGTGGCAATGTCCACGTAGATGCCTTTTTCGAAATGTTCGTTGTATTCGTTGGCAAAGGGCGGCTCAGTGCCGTTGTGAAACGCCACGTCAATTTGCTGCTTTGACAGTGAAGACAGCGCTTTTTCTTTGTCAAGGCGATATCGGTAGGGATCCACAATGCGGTTTTTGGCTTCTTCGTACTTTTCGCTGCGGATATGGCAATATCCGCCGGGGTTTTTGACCAGGTAGTCTTGGTGGTATTCTTCCGCCATATAAAAATGCTCTAACGGCAACACTTCGATGACAATGGGTTTGTCGTATTTTTTTTGCAGTCTTGCGATGGATTGCTCTATGACGGGTTTGTCGGCTTCGTCGGTATAATAAATACCGCTGCGATATTGCACGCCGGTGTCGAAACCTTGCCTGTTGAGTGTCGTGGGGTCGATGGATTCATAAAACAAATCCAAAAGAAATTCCAAAGAAATAACGGAAGAATCATACTCCACGCGCACGGTTTCGGCATGACCCGTATAGCGGTGGCAAACATCTTCATAGGTGGGGTTGTGCGTGTGGCCGTTGGCATAGCCAACGGCAGTGCCGGTTACGCCGTGAATGAGATTGAAATATTTTTCCAATCCCCAAAAGCATCCGCCGGCAAAATAGAGTGTTTTTATGTTATTCATTTTCAATCACCTCAAAGTAATAATAATACGCATTATACCATATTCCATAATATATGGCAATTTATTCCATTTTGCAAAAGGCAGTTTCCTGTTCTTTTTTTGATGAAATGTGGTATAATACTTCAGAATTTGCTTTGGAAGGATGATACACGGAAAATGTATAACAAATCAATTTCAAGAAAAATTATCACTGCGGCAATTTTGATTATTGTATCCGTTTTGATTGTTGCAACCTTATTGATATACACGATTTTGGCAAAAGTGCAAATTGAGCGCTCGGTTATTGTGTTGGATGAGGCGCACGTTCAAGCCCTTCATGATGCAGGGTTTGCAGATGTGCCCAACGGCTATATCCAAGAAGACATGCGCATGTCTTTTCAGGTCTACACAAAGGGCACCTCAGCCTATCGTTATCCCAATGTGACGATGGTTTTTCTCGCTGAAAACGAGACAATACAAAGTGAGAAAATATTATATGACCCCACAAACAAAATCATTCAATATTTGCTCAAAACCACCAACGGAGAAATTGAAGCAACGCTCAATGCCTCCACGCTGGAAATATTGACTTTTCAGGTGAATGGCGAGATGGCAAAGCCCTCTGCCGAAAACAATGAAACAAAGGAGCAGTTGCTTGCACAGTATCAACAAGGTACGCAAAATAGAATTAAAGAAAAAATGATAAAGTTTTGGGCGACATTCGGCTTGAGTGTGGAAAATGCTCTGGGCTATGAAACCTCGGCTCAAATCCTGGAAGGGGCAGATGAAAACGCCACCTTTGGGCTGGCTGCCATTGCCAATGCGGCACAGCCATCGAATGAAAACTATGTGTATAAAAACGGCGATGAGACCCTCACGATGACTTTTTCGCCTGCGGGCAGCAAAATATATGCGCAGCCCCATGTGATTATTGTGAATAAAAACACAGGCATTACGACAACGTTTGTGCCGGAGATGGGCACGATGATGTGTGCTTATGCCGAAAACAAAAAGCAGATCAGTGTTGCCTATGAGCTGCGAGAAGGCAAGTTGTTGCTGTACCAGGAAAATGTTACCAATCTCACGAGTAAAAAGGCGGGGGACAGTGCGCTGAAAACAAAGCTGGAAGAAAATTATGCGCTGGAAAGCAAGAATATAGAAGACGTGTTTCAGATGAGCGTGGAGATGCTTTTGAAAAACCAAAAAACCGTGGCGCTTTCGCCGATGGTGCCAAACGAGCCCAATCAAGTAATCGAAGAGGACAACACCGAAAACAGCCCTGCGCCCGAGGAGCAATCCGAATCGGCACCAAATCCTGATGAGCAGCCGTAATATGGAACAAAAAATCATCACTTCCCACAAAAACGAACGCATCAAGTTTTTGCATAAATTGAAACAAAAGAAGTATCGCGACGAGACGGGGCTGTACTTGATCGAAGGCGGTAAAATCATACAAGAGGCCTTTGATAGCGGTGAAGAAATTGTCGATTTGGTCTACGGAGAGCCAATGCAAGAGGCGGCTGACAAAATAGAGGCGCAAAGCAAACTCTGCGTAACAAAAGACATCATCGACAGTCTCTCGGCGCTCAAAAGCCCTCAAATGATTGTGGCGTCCGTGAAAATCAAGGAAAAGCCCTTGACTTTGAGCGGCAGCAGGTGGATGCTACTGGACCGCGTATCGGACCCTTCCAACGCCGCGGCCATTGTGCGCAGCGCGGACTGCGCGGGCTTTGACGGCGTGGTGTTTGCGGGCGGCAGCGTGGATATGTACAACGAAAAGTTTTTGCGTGCGGCGATGGGCAGCAATTATCATATGCCGGTTGCCAATGTTGTCTCGCTGACCGATACGATTGTGCGCTTTAAAGAAGCGGGTTTTGTCATAATCGGCTCTGCTCTGGACGGGCAAGCACCGATGGATTTATCGGATAAAAAAGTGCTGCTCATTGTGGGCAACGAAAGTGCGGGCATGAGTGAAGAGGCCAAGGGGAGTTGTGAGCATATTATCAAAATTCCCATTTACGGAAAGGCCGAATCCATGAACGTGGCCTGCGCGGCCACGGTGCTGATGTATTTGACGAGGGAGATGTTTACATTGCCTCACAGTAAAAACTGAATTCGAGACAGTGCGTGAACGCGCAGAGGTTCATTCGGTTGTCGTGTGCAGGGTGAGGGATTTTTCGTATCATTTACTGCGGACAGTGATGAAATGTTGCTGAAAACATTTGCTGTATCGGGCAGGTAACAGAGCTGGAAGGCTCTTTTTTATGGAGTCGATGCACTTCACTGCACAGGCATTTTTGCGGAGACGTTCGATATCGGTTTTGCGGCATAACAAAAGCACCCTCTTTTAGGGTGCTTTTGTTATGCTTGCTTATTTAACAACCAGGGTAAAAATCTTCAACGGAACATAAATTTCTTTGACGATTTGTTTGCCTTCGAGATGCTGCAAAACTTGCGGCATGGCATTGATTTTTTCACGAATGTCTTCAGCGCTTGCTTGGCGGTCAACCGTCACCACGCCGCGCAGCTTGCCGTTGACTTGCACGGGGATTTCTATGGTCTGGTCTTGCATTTTCTTTTCATCGTGCACAGGCCAGGACGCCTCGTGCAAAAAGCCGCCGAATTCCAAAGCTTGCCAAATTTCTTCGGTGATATGCGGCGCGCAGGGATTGAGCAAAATTAAAAATGTTTTCAGCTCCGCATGGTTCACGCTGTTTTTTTCATAGAATTTATTGACAAGGGACATCAATGTCGCTATGGCGGTGTTGGCTTTGAGGTTTTCGTAATCGTGGGTTACCTTCGCAATGGTTTTATGCATGAGCGATTCGATATCCGCCGAGTAGTTGTTGCCTTTTACGACAATTTTTTGCAGGTTGAACACGCGGTCCAAGAACCTTTTGACGCCTTTTACGCCGTTGGTGGACCAGGGCGCCGCTTTTTCAAAGTCGCCGACAAACATTTCGTAGGTGCGCAGCGTATCGGCCCCAAAGGCGTGTATGATATCGTCGGGATTGATGACGTTGCCGCGGGATTTGCTCATTTTTTCGTTGTTTTCACCCAAAATCATGCCGTGAGAGGTGCGCTTGGCATAGGGTTCCGCTGTGGGCACCACGCCGATATCAAACAAAAACTTATGCCAGAAGCGAGAATAGAGCAAGTGCAGCGTGGTATGCTCCATGCCGCCGTTGTACCAGTCTACCGGTGTCCAATAGCGCAGGGTTTCTTCGGACGCCAGCGCATCGGCGTTGTGCGGATCCACATAGCGCAGAAAATACCAGCTTGAACCTGCCCATTGGGGCATAGTGTCGGTTTCGCGCCTGGCGGCTTTGCCGCAGGTGGGGCAAGTGGTGTTGACCCAGTCGTCCAGTTTGGCCAGGGGCGAGTCTCCGCTCTCAGTGGGAATAAAATTGTCGGTATGGGGCAGCAGCAGCGGAAGCTCCATCTCGTCGATGGCGACCCAGCCGCAGTCTTCGCAGTACACCAGCGGAATGGGCTCGCCCCAGTAGCGCTGACGCGAAAACACCCAGTCGCGCAGTTTATAGTTTACGCGGCGGCTGCCAAGGCCTTTTTGCACAAGCCAGTCGATGGTTTTTTCGATGGCTTTATCCACCGTAAGCCCGTTGATAAAGCCGGAATTGACCATGACGCCTGTGCCGTTGTCGATGTGTGCACCCTTGGTGACATCGCCGCCGGAAACCACCTCAATAATCGGCAGTCCGAAAGCCGTGGCAAATTCCCAGTCGCGCTGGTCATGACTCGGTACGCCCATGATGGCGCCTGTGCCATAGGACATAAGCACGTAGTCGGAAATATAAATCGGAATGACTTTTTCATTGACGGGGTTGACGGCAGACAGACCCTGCAGGCAAACGCCGGTTTTTTCTTTGACGATTTCGGTTCGCTCAAAATCCGATTTTTTTTCTGCCTGTGCGCGGTAGGCCAGCACTTCTTTGATATTGCTGATCACATCGCTGTATTTATCGACAAAGGGGTGCTCAGGAGAGATGACCATGTAGGTGGCGCCAAAAATCGTATCCGGACGCGTGGTGTAGACGCTGAGTTTGTCGTCGTGACCGTGCAGCGCAAAGTCAACATCGGCGCCTTCGCTGCGGCCGATCCAGTTGGATTGCTGCAGGCGAACCCTTTCAATATAATTTACCGTATCCAAGTCGTCCAAAAGGCGTTGGGCATAATCGGTGATTTTCAACATCCATTGATTTTTGGTGCGGCGAACGACTTCGCTGCCGCAGCGCTCGCAGACGCCGCTGACCACTTCTTCATTGGCCAAACCCACTTTGCAGCTTACACAAAAGTTGATGGGGAATTCTTTTTTGTAGGCGAGGCCTTTTTTGAACAACTGCAAAAATATCCATTGTGTCCATTTATAATAGTTGGGATCCGCCGTGCTGATTTCACGGGACCAGTCAAAGGAATAGCCCAGTGACTTCAGCTGACTTTTAAACCGCGCGATGTTGTTTTTTGTGACGATGGCGGGGTGAATGCCCGTTTTCATCGCATAGTTCTCCGTGGGCAGGCCAAAGGCGTCCCAGCCCATGGGGAACAGCACGTTGTAGCCCTGCATGCGCTGCATGCGCGAGACCACGTCCAGCGCCGTATAGGGGCGCGGGTGCCCCACATGGAGGCCTTCGCCGGAGGGGTAGGGAAATTCTACCAAATTGTATCGTTTTGTTTTGGGACTTGCATCAATTGCACGAAAGCATTCTTGTTCTTCCCAAATTTCTTGCCACTTTTTTTCGATGGAGCGAAAATTATAGTTCAAAGCCGTTTCTCCTTTGTATATCAATATATGGATAAAAAAATCCCTTATATAATTAAATATATAAGGGACGACAATTGCCGCGGTACCACCCTTGTTGGTTCAAAAAAACCCACTCATATGCTGTTTTGCCGCAAGGTATCAGGCGAGTTCGATGTTTTTTCGTGACGGCTCTCAGCGCACCCGTCTCTCTGTGGCGAAAAAAGAAATCTACTACTCCCGAAGCGGAAAATTACAACGATTATTATATGCAACTTACCAAACAAAGTCAAGCGTGGCGGTATACAATTCGATAGAATTCTCGCTTAAGGTTTGCGGTTTAACACCTCGAGCCAATAACCGTCGGGGTCGCAGATAAAATACAAATCCATGTCCGTATTTTCATAGCAGATGCAGCCCATCTCTTTATGAAGTCGGTAGGCTTTTTCGTAGTCCTCAACATAAAACGCCATATGAAACTCGTTATCGCCCAAGTTATAAGGCTCGGCGCGGTCGCGCATCCAGGTAAGTTCCACGTATGAATCGGTCTCGCCGTCGGTTAAATAGACGATGATAAAGCTGCCGTCGGGCGCAGTAATGCGGCGGTGCTCCTTTAAATCCAGCGCTTTTTCGTAAAAAGCCAGACTTTTCTCTAAATCAAAAACGTTGATGTTCGTGTGAAGATATCTTGCCATATCAAAACCTCCTTGCTTTGATGACCATTATTTTATCATCAATGTATTTTGCCCGTCAATAGGACAGGGAGAGGAGCAAAAAAATAAAAGGATATCTCGGTGCAAAAAAGGTAAGACAGAGAAAAAAATTACGTATTGCGCAATAAAAAGATTGCGTTCGCTTTGAGAGTGTGCTATAATTTTCTTCGCATTTAAAAGTGCCGAAGTGATGGAATTGGCAGACGTGACGGACTCAAAATCCGTTGGTAGCAATACCGTGTGGGTTCGAGTCCCACCTTCGGCACCATTCTTTTTTTGGATAACACGCACTTTAAGAGTGTTTTAATATCCTCAAGTGCCCACTTTGGTGCCCACAATAGATTACGAAACGGAAAGTACATATTTTCCGTTTTTCTTATTGTCCGAAATTCGTAAAAACGGTTTGTGCAGTTTGTTGCGTGTTGTCAAAAGCTTTTTGCTTGCAGGCAAGGACGTGTTATTTGTGTTATTTTCACTCAAAAATTGCCGTCGATGGGGATAACAGTGGAGTGTATGGTACGAAAAAGGGGATAAGAGAAGAGAATTTGCCTCGCTCAAGAAAGGGAGGGCAACAGAATGTGGATGGTGGTGCCGCTGTTTTCTGAGCTGGTGAGGTGAATTTGTCCCCGGTGTTGTTCGACGATGTGTTTGACAATGGACAGCCCCAGGCCGGTGCCGCCCGTGTCGCGGCTGCGGCTTTGGTCGACACGATAGAACCGTTCGAAGATTCTGTTTAAATGCTTGCGCGGAATGCCGATACCGCTGTCTGAGATGATGATGTTGCACTCATTGGCGTTGCATTTTGTTTGAATGGTAACGGCGCCGTTTTCGACATTATATTTGATGGCGTTTTCGATGAGATTAAAAAACAATTCGTGCATCATCATGGAATTGGCATAGACTTTTGCGGGCTTGCTTTCATAAACCAGTGCGACGTTTTTTTCTTTGGCAATGATGCTGAGGGCTTCAAGCACTTCGCCAATGGTGACAGATAAGTCCATAATTTGAAAATCCTTTTCCTTATCGGCGTTTTCGATTTTTGAAAGACGCATAATATCTTCGATGAGAAAAAGCAGCCGATTGGACTCGCGGTAGATGATGGAAGCGGTTTTTTGAATGTCGTCGGCGTTGGAAAGCATGCCGCGTTCCAACATTTCGGCAAAGCCCTTGATGGAGGTGAGCGGCGTTTTTAGTTCGTGGGACACGTTGGAGGCAAAGTCGCGCCGAACGATGTTTTCTTTTGCTTCTTTTGTGGTATCGACGATAAAAATCAAAAAGCCGTTTTGGTTGGAGGGGCTGATAAAGTATTTATAGTATCGATCTTGAACCTGGTCTTCAAAAGTGGTTGCCGCGTGATTGGCAATGGCTTGCTTGATGGCGGCTTTGAGGTTTTGAAGCTGGATGAGGTCAAAAATATTTCGTGTTTCATAGTTGACGTGCTTGTTGAGGAACAGCACATTTTTTGCGCTGTTGTTGATGGAGATAATTTGCTGATTTTCGTCGAGCAAAATGAGCCCTTCGGAAATGTTTTCGATCAGTGCCTGGCGTGTGGCCTGCTCGGCGCTTAAGACAAAAATCGAGCGGTCGATTTCGTTTTGCAGGGCAATGATTTTGTTCATCAGCGGTGAGAGTTCGTCAGCGACAATGGTGGGTGTGTAGTGACGGTTTTTCATGAATTTTTCGGCTTCATCGTTTGCATGATAAATCGGTGACAAAATCATCCCTGCAAGAAAAGGGGCGAGCAGCAAGGAGAGGACAATGCCCAAAATGAGAAAAACAGCGAGGGAGAGCGCAATGTAGGTGAGTTGATTTTGTGAGCCGAAAAGAGGGGTGAGGGTATATAAAATGCTGCCGTCGTTGAGCAAGGCGGTGTTGTGATAGGTAAAGTCGTTGACAGAAGATTGATAGCGCACAAAAGAAGCCGTGCCATTTTGACGGGTGTCGTTGATGGTTTTGTTGTCGATGTCGATGACGTTGTTTTGATAATAAAATTTATTTTGCGCGTCAATGAGCACAAAGGAAGATCGGCTCAGGGAGTGACGGCTGTATTCATAGAGCAGGGCGGATTTTTCGTCGGTGCTGTTGAGACGTGATTGCAATTGTGTTATTTCGTGGAGAATGCTTGCTTTTGGGGCAGCAAAAGTATACTTTATGCCCAAAGTGCCCAGCATAAAAACAGCCAAAAAAAGAATCGCGACAAAACTGATGAAAAGTATTTTGGTTATCCGTTTTTTCGTGACACTCACTCCTCTAAAATATAGCCGACGCTGCGCACGGTGCGTATGGCCGCGCGACTTTGGTTTTCCTGCAATTTTTGCCGAAGGGTTTTGACATGCATGTCCACGGTGCGGCTTTCGCCTGCATAATCATAGCCCCAAACCACCGACATGATTTTGTCTCGCGAGAGAACAATGCCCTGGTTTTTGATGAAATAGCTCAACAAATCAAATTCTTTGAAGGTCAAAGAGCAGGGTTGGTCGTTGATGGTTGCCGTGCGCTTGTTTAAATCCAGCACGATGTCTTTAAAGCTGAGGGGCAGGGCGCTTTGCGCAGAAGAATAATCTGTTTGCGTGCGGCGAAGAACGGCGCGTATGCGCGAGAGCATCTCCATGACCCCAAAGGGTTTGACGATGTAGTCGTCCGCCCCTAAATCCAGACCGTGGACCTTGTCGTATTCACTGGATTTTGCCGTGAGTAAGATGACGGGAATGTGTTTGTATTTTTCCGATGCCTTCAGTTCTTTTAAAAGCGTGATACCGTCTTTGCCGGGCAACATAATATCCAAAAGAATCACGGAAGGAATGGCTTCTTGCAGCGCTTGATACATGCCTTGCGCATTGTCAAAGCCTTTTGCGTCGTATCCGCAGGTTTTTGCAGCGTATAAGATTAGCTCGCGGATACTGGCATCATCTTCAACAGAGTAAATAGTAGTCAATTGGCACCTCCTCAAACGATTCGTATATCTTTGTGCATACCGGTAATGGAAAAAATAACCCATTCGGCGATGTTGACAGCATGGTCGCCGATGCGTTCAAAATATTTTACAATCATCAATGCGTCTACATAGACATCACTTTGATTGTTGTTGCTTTGCAGTGAGGCAATGATGCTTTCTTTGGCCTCGTTAAACAATGCGTCTACCTGGTCGTCCATGGCAATAACATTTCTGCACAATTCCAAATCGCTTGTGACAAAAGCGTCCACGGCATCTGTGACCATTTTTACGCAAATTTTCGCCATTTTTTCGAAATAGGGAAATTCGAACGAGTTGTTGTCGTTGGAAATGCGCTTGGTGAGTTCGGAGATATCCGAAGCATGATCGCCGATGCGCTCCATATCGGTAATGATTTTGAGTACGCAGGAAATCATGCGCAAGTCCTTTGCCACAGGTTGCTGATTCATAAGCAGTTTAATGCAGTGCTGTTCGATTTTGCGTTCTTGTTTATCGATTTTATCGTCAAATTCAATGGCTTCCTGCGCCAGTTCGGCATCACGCTCGTTTAGCGCATGAATGGCTTTGTCAATGGCGATTTCGATAAGCGTTCCCATGTCGATTAATTCAATATTCAATTGGTTGAGTTCGTTGACAAAATGTGTGCGTGCCATAATAATACCTTCCTTTTAACCAAAACGGCCTGTGATATAGTCTTCGGTTCTTTTGTCTTTGGGCATTGAAAACAAGTTGCTTGTGGCGTCAAATTCAATGATTTTCCCCAGGAGGAAAAACGCGGTGGCATCCGAAATACGTGTTGCCTGCTGCATGTTATGGGTAACTATTACTATAGTATAATACTTTTTCAAGTCAAGAACCAAATCTTCGATTTTGTTGGTGGAAATGGGGTCCAGTGCGCTGGTGGGCTCGTCCATCAAAAGCACTTCGGGTTCCACTGCCAGTGCGCGCGCAATGCAGATGCGCTGTTGTTGCCCGCCTGATACGGACAGGGCGTTGCGCTTGAGTCTGTCTTTGACTTCGTCCCAGATGGCGGCCTTGCGCAGGCTTTCTTCGACAATGTCGTCCAACAGCGCTTTTTTGCGAATGCCGTGTGTGCGCGGACCATAGGCGATGTTGTCATAAATGCTCATGGGAAAGGGGTTGGGCTTTTGAAACACCATGCCCACGTTTTTTCGAAGCAGGTTTACATCATAATTGTCATAAATATCCACGCCGTCCAGCAAAACCTGGCCCGTGATGCGGCAGCCGTCCACCAAGTCGTTCATGCGGTTGAGCGTTTTGAGCAGTGTGGACTTGCCGCAGCCCGAAGGGCCGATAAATGCGGTGATTTGTTTTTCTTCGATATTCAAATTCACATCGGTGAGTGCTTGAAAATCTCCGTAAAATAAGTCGAGATCTTTAATTTGATATTTGTCAGCCATATTATTTGTTCCCTACCTTTTTTGTTATCGTGTTTGCAAGAAAGTTAATCAAAATCACCAGCGCCACCAAAACAACGGCAGTGGCATAGGCTTTATCCGTGTTCAAACCCTCGCTGGAAAGGGCATACATGTGCACCGAGAGTGTTCGTGCGGAGTCAAATCCGCTGATGGGGATTTTTGCCACGGTGCCCGCTGTGTAGATCAACGCGGCACTCTCGCCCACGATTCTGCCTATTGCCAAGATAACGCCTGCGAATATGCCGGAGATGGCAGCGGGCAGGACAATTCTGAAAATGGTGCGCAACTTGCTTGCGCCCAGCCCATAGCTTGCCTCACGGTAGGTGTTGTCTACTGCGATGATGGCCTCTTCGGCGGAGCGAATAATGAGGGGTAAAATCATGATGGCCAAGGTAAGTGAGCCGGCCAAAATGGAAAAACCCCACTTTAAGTAGGTGACGAAAAACAACATCCCAAAGAGCCCGTATACAATGGAGGGAATGCCCGATAGGGTTTCGGTTGTGACGCGGATATACCTGACAAAACGCGACTCCTTGGCATACTCCGTAAGGTAGATGGCGCAGCCGATGCCAAAGGGCAGAGCGGTCAGCAGTGAAATGAGTATCATATAGATCGTCGTAATAATCGAGGGGAGCACAGAAACGTTGTTGCTGTTATACTTCAAGCTGAAAAAGTCTAAGCTGAAGTGAGGCACACCTTTGATGAAGATATAGGCAATGATAAACAGCAGCACAAAGGCGGTGATGCACACCGAGGCCCATACGAGGATTTTGATCAGAAGCGATAGGGGATGTGCTTTGTAAAACGTTGATTTCGGTTTTGAGTGAAACATCTGCTACGCTCCTTTTCTCGTATTCAATAACGAAAACGCAATATTTAATATGAGGATAAAGACGAACAAAACCAAGCCGGAGGCAATGAGTGCGCCGCGGTGCAAGTCAGCGGCGTAGCCCATTTCAATGACGATGCTGCTCGTCATTGTGCGCACGCCGTTTAAAATCCCCGTGGGCACACGCGCTTGGTTGCCTGCCACCATGACCACTGCCATGGTCTCGCCGATGGCACGGCCGATACCCAAAATAACCGAAGCAAAGATACCGGATTTGGCTGCGGGCAACAAAAGTGTAAAAACAGCCCTTTCGTGGGTGGCACCCAAAGAAAGGGCACCTTCATAGTAGGATTGAGGAACGGCACGAATGGCCGCTTCGCTCAGGCCGATAATTGTGGGAAGAATCATTATGCCGAGTAGAATGGAGGCGGTGAGGATGCTGTTTCCCGTGCCGCCCAGCACGGTTCGAACCAGGGGAACAATAAACACCAGCCCAAAGAACCCGTAGACAATGGAAGGAATGCCTGCCAAGAGGTCAATGAGCGGTTTTAAAAATTTGTATAATTTCGGCGGACAAAACCGCGCCATAAAAATGGCTGTAAAAAGCCCGAGAGGGACCCCGATTAAGATAGCGCCTGCGGTGACATAGATGCTGCCCAAAATCATCGGCAGCAAGCCAAAGGATGCGGGCGTATCGGTGGGCGCCCAGGTTTTGCCTGTAATAAATTGAAATATGCCGATTTCTCTCAGTGCCGGGATGCTGTTGATCACAATAAACACCAATATCAAAATAACGGAAGCAATGGAAATGGTGGCGGTGATGCGAAAGACAATCCCCATGAGGCGGTCTAATATTTTTTGTTTTTTCATCGTGCGAAGAGACCTCCGTGTTCTGACATAAATATTTCCGTATCCATTGTAACATTGAATACGGAAATATTTACTGAATTTAGAACGAAATACATCGAATTATTTTAAATCTGTCCAAGTTTTCAACTCGCCTTTATAAATATCGGCCAATTGATCTTTTGTCATCGTGGTCAAAGGATTTTTCGTATTGACTATAACAGCTATTCCGTCTTTTGCAATCTCAGTAGGCGTCAGACCTTTAGCAATTTCCGTATCTTTTAATGCTCTGGATGCCATGCCGATGTCGCAAGTGCCTTCCGATACGGCTGTGATGCCTGCAGTGGAGTCGCTTTGCTGAATTTCGATGGTTAATTTGGGATTGATTTCAGCATAGGCTTCTTTGAGTTTTTCCATCAAAGGTGTAACCGAAGAAGAGCCTGCAACAACGATTTTGCCTTCGGGCATCTGGGAGGTAAACTTTGCTGCGTCACTGTTGACGGCGATATAAGACTCAGAGGCAACCGCTTGGCCTTCAGCGCTCAAAATGAATCCGATAAAATCGTTGGCAGCGGCATTGTTTGTGTCTTTGACCGCGATGAAAAACGGTCTTGCCAAAGCGTAGGTGCCTGCTTTGATGTTTTCGGATGTGGGCTCAACGCCGTCGATTTGAACGGCTTTGACCGTATCGTTGAGGGAGCCTGCCGAGATGTAGCCGATGGCGGACTGATTGCCGGTGATTTGTTGAATAACAACATCTGTTTTATTGGCGATAATGGCCTCTGCTGTTGTTTTGTCAACTTTTGCGCCGTCAGCGCCTTTTTCTTCAACACCTGTAAGTTCGATAAACGCACCGCGGGTACCGGAGCCGTTTTCACGAGATACCACGGTGATGTCTTTTAAATCTTCTAAGGTAAGTGCCGTGTCTTTGTTTCCGCCGCAACCGACGAATCCAACCAAAATGAGTGATGCAATGACTAAGAATAGAATAACTTTTTTCATAATAAATTTGTTCTTCCTTTCGTTTTGTTGTTTTCATTATAGGAAGTGTATGTAAAGTTAAAAGACCAATTATGTAAAGATTGGGTAAAATCTGAAAAAGGCCAATAAACGGAGGTTTGCGGTGAAAATAAAAAAGCCGCAGGTATGCGGCTTTTCGTTTTGTAAGCAGATACGGCTTAGTGTTTTGTCTTTGTTTTTACAGAGAATAAAGGGGTTTTAGCATATCCTGGGCGGTTTTAATCAACTCGTCTTCGGTCAGCGCAACATTAATTTCGCGCTGTTCAATCAAATCAAAGAACGAGCCCTTTAAAAACTTTTTCAAAATGTAGCCTTTGAAGACTTTGCTGAGGATATGGATTTCGAACTGGTCGTTTTCGACGATTGTTTTTTCATTTTCTTTTTTTATATTCATGAATTATACTCCATTTGTGCTATTATTAAAAAATAAGTTTCTATTTATTATATAC
>CALFLU010000054.1 GCA_937880125.1 uncultured Eubacteriaceae bacterium | reverse complement strand
ATTGTAAATTTACTTTGATATCTAAAAATTTTTCAATGTCTTCCCGCGCTTTTGTGCCGATGTTTTTCAGCATTTCGCCCCTCTTGCCGATAACAATACCCTTATGACTTTTGCGTTCACAATAGATCGTGGCTTCAATATCCATCAAATTTTTACCCGGCCGCTCTTTCATGCTGAAAAGTTCTACGGCAATGCCATGGGGAATTTCTTCCTGCAAAAAAAACAGTGCTTTTTCACGAATCATTTCTGCGATAAAAAATTTTTCCGGCATATCCGTAATCATTTCTTTCGGAAAATACATGGGGCCTTGCTGCAAATATTTTTTGATCAGCGGGATGATTTTTTCCACGTTTTTTCCGCTTAACGCAGACACGGGAACAATTTCATCGATAAAATCATATTCTTTCAACAGATTGATTTTATATAATACATCTTCCTGGCTCATTTTGTCGGCTTTATTAATAAGCGCAATGACAGGTTTTTTGCTTTCGGCAAGCTTTTCCAACAACATTTTGTCTCTGCCGCCAATTTGCAAATCATCTTCCAAAACAAACAGCACCACATCCGTATTTGCCAAACTCTGTGCCACTTTTTCAATAAGCAATTCGCCCAATTTATTTTTGGGTCGGTGAACCCCCGGGGTATCCATAAAAATAATTTGCGCCTCGTCATCTGTGTAGATACACCGAATGTTGTTTCTTGTTGTTTGAGGCTTATCTGATATAATCAACAGTTTTTCACCCAACAAGGCGTTGAGCAGTGTGCTTTTTCCCACATTTGTCCGCCCTACCACAGCGGCAAAACCGGACACAAATTCATTATTTTTCATCTTCTACCTGACTTCTTTCCAATCCCATCGATTTCATGATTTTTTCTTCTTCTGCGCGCATTTGCGCCTTTTCTTCTTCTGTCATATGGTCATATCCCTTTAAATGCAGCAAGGCGTGAACAAACAAATACATCATTTCCCGCAGCAACCCGTGACCATATTGCATCGCCTGCTGCTGTGCCTTTTGTGCACATAACATCACGTCACCCAAATATATATATCCCTCTGTCTGTGCCAAATCTTCATCCTCTAACAAAAAACTCAACACGTCGGTGGATTTGTCCACTCCACGATAGGCTCGGTTCAGTTGTCGAATTTCTTCTTCATTGAGGATGTTGAGCCCGATCTCATAGCATGCTTCACCCTCTGCAAACACTTCTTTTGCACATTGTTTAAAACACGCTTCGTACTCTTTTGTCAGTTCAAAATCAGTTTGGTTGTTCAGTATAATTTTTATCATCATTTTCTTTGGTCACATCATCTTCGTCCATCAGTTGTTCGTTGATGGCATCTGCCTGGGGCAAATATTTTTCTTCATATTCTCTTTGAATATCTTCCACCATATTTTCAATTTCTTCATTTTCCTGATGGGGATACTGAATGCGTTCGTGATACATGGCATTTAAGTTGCGAATAAATACCTTTTGAATTTTACTTAATTCCGCAAACGTCAACTCACACTGGCTGAGCTGAAGGTCGTTTTCTTTGGATTTAAAAATCTTTTGCACCATTTCGCTGATTTGCGCCTCGTTGGGTTTGACCAAACTTTTTACCGCCGCTTCACTGCCATCAGCCAACATCACAATGGCTGCCTCTTTCAAAACAGGTTTAGGTCCGCCATAGCGATATTGTTCGCAATCAATGTTACTGTTCATATTTTTTTCTTTACAATAAAAATATTCCATTATCGATGTTCCGTGATGTGAAGACACCACATCCTGAACATGTTTCGGCAGCTTATATTTTTTTGCCAACGCAACGCCGTCCGCCACATGTTTGCGCAAAATTTCAACACTTTGCAAAGTTTTGAGACGATCGTGCGGATTATTTTTCGGTTCCTGATTTTCGGAAAAATAAATGGCATTTTCCAATTTTCCGATATCGTGAAAAAGCCCGCCCGCCTTTGCCAGCAATATGTCTCCGTCAATTTCTTCTGCCGCCGCCTCTGCAAGGCTGCTGACATTAACACTGTGCTGATAGGTGCCGGGCGCCTCTTGCATTAAGCGTTTTACCAAAGGATGGTTCAATGAAGTAATTTCCTGCATGCGAACAGAGGTGGGCACATTAAAGAGCCATTCCCAGATATAGACCATACCCACTGCCAAAAATCCCGAAATCGTCGTTGCCAATATCACATATCCCGCATGAATTGCCGTTTTTATACTGAGTTGAAACAAAATCACATCCGCCAAGGCAACAATAACGGCATTGATAACACCAATGGCAACACTATAGCGATAAACGGCGGATTGCGTTACAATGCGTCGCATGAACACAGCTGCCAAAATGGCCGACGAAAGCATAATCACAACAAAGGACACATTGGCCTTTATGGCAAAAGCCGTCAAAATAATCGCAAATAAATTGATGGCCAGGGCCTTTTTCGGCTTAAGAATCATAGACAGTGTAATAACCAGCATCGTTAGCGGTATCAGATAAATGCTGACCCCGGACAAAATCACTGCAAAGGCGAGATACAAAATAATCTGCGAAGCGATAATGGTCATCTTTTTTATGTCGAAAAGAATGGCCTTTTCAAATTGATAAAGATACAGCAGCAAAATGGCGCCCAAGGCGACAAGAAAAACAAAAATCCCCGCATAGACCATCGTCTCCTGCATTTTGTTCCCCTTCAGCAGCCCATTCTCACTTAGAAGTTGATGCTTTTGCTCGGTGATAATTTCTCCCTGGCTGACAATTTTGGTGCCTTCGGCATAAATCACCGGCTGCACGTCTTCACGCGCCCTGTTTTTGGCTTCGGCTGTCTTTACAGGATTTTCTTCCACATTGGGCACAATGACTTTGCCTAAAATATTGCGTGCCTCTATCTTGCCCGTCTGGCTCCTGACTGTGCTGTCAATATATCGAAAAACATAGTTTTTTCTGTCTTCCAAATTTTCAAGACTGATTTCTTCTTTATAAATTTCTGTCAAAATCGCCTGCATTCTCTGCGACATATCGTCGCGTTCTTGTTGACTCATCGCCAATATGCGCTCGATGCTGTATAACTCCAACTGAATTTGCGTGTTGTCAACGATTCTTTTTTGAATGCTGTCTACACTGTCTGTTTCAGCCGCTCCATTGATGATGTCCATGATAGCACCCGTCGTCTCCGCCACGCGCACAGAGATACCCGCAATGGGATCATAGACTGTTCCCACCTGGTCTGCTGCCTGTTTTCGCAGCCGTTCCGTTTCCTGTGCATCCACAATGGTGCGCTGCGCAATGATATGCATCTCTGCAGGCTGCCCCACCGTCACCACATATCTCTTTGGCGTAACCGATGCATACACCAGCCAAAATGTAATGACAAAGAGAACGACTCCCATGACAATGGGGAGCGCTTTTTTAGATTTCTTCATTCGATACTCCAACTACTTTTCGTCATTTTCATATTTTTCATAGGCATCAATGATTTTTTGCACCAAGCTGTGCCGAACCACGTCTGACTGCCCCAAATAGACAAATTCCAACTTCGGAATATTTTTTAAAATATGTTGCACTTTAATCAATCCGCTCGTTTTATTGACAGGCAAATCCACTTGCGTGATATCGCCCGTCACAACAGCTTTGGAACCAAAGCCGAGTCGCGTCAAAAACATCTTCATCTGTTCCGGTGTCGTATTTTGCGCTTCATCCAAAATAATGAACGAATCATCCAGCGTGCGGCCGCGCATATAGGCCAGGGGCGCCACTTCGATCATGCCTCGCTCCATATATTTTTGGTAGACTTCCACACCCATAATATCATACAGTGCGTCATAAATCGGCCGCAGATACGGATCCACCTTTTCCCGCAAATCGCCGGGCAAAAATCCCAGGCTTTCGCCTGCTTCCACCGCAGGACGTGTCAAAACAATCCGCGTCACTTCTCCTTTTTTAAAGGCGTCTACAGCCATTGCCATGGCAAGGTATGTTTTGCCGGTACCCGCAGGCCCAATAGCAAAGGTGATATCGTTTCGTTTGATTGCTGATACGTATTTTTTTTGACCCATCGTTTTGCATCGAATGGCTTTGCCTCGGATGGAATAATAAATCGTATCAATATTTTCTATAAAGCTCTCGTCCAAATCGGTTCCTGTCATATTCAAGATATAATTCAACGTTTGTTCGTCAATATTATCCCTGTTTTTTGCTGCTTTCAAAAGGTTTAAAACCCCCTCACGGGCGTTGTCGGTATTTTGTTCCGTGCCCATGATTTTGAGCATATCGTCACGGAAAATAATATCCACACCATAATGGTTTTCAATGGTGCTGAGATTTTTATCCATGATTCCGATAATTTTATCTAATTCTTTGGCATAGGGTCCCAAATTGATTTGCTTGATCGATTTTTTATCCAATCGCTTTTTCTTCACCTGCTTTATTCAAATTATTCTGTTTCACTACCGCTTTTCATTTGATAAACAACGAACTTGGCATTATTTTATCATATTTGATATTATTTTGTATTTTTTCTTTCATGAACTGCCGATTACGATTGCAATCATACTCGCTTCGCTCATAAAATGGTAATTTTTTACAGAACGAATTGCGAAAAAAAACGATCCTTGCAATCAGGACCGTTTCTATTTTTTTAATCGTTCTTGCTTAGGTTGTCAAATGTTTTTTAACCAGCGCGCTGATAAGGCTGCCGTCCGCCTTGCCCTTTAGCTTTGGCATCACTGCGGCCATAACTTTACCCATTTCTTTGATCCCTGAAACATTGAGCTGTTTGATTGCTGCGGTAATTTCTTTTTCCACTTCTTCTTCACTCAACTGCTCAGGCAAATATTTCATCAACACGTTCAGTTCTTCTTCAGTTTGCCCTACCAAATCTTCTCTGCCCGCTTTTTCAAATTCTTTCAAAGCTTCCCGTCTTTTTTTGCATTCTGAAACAACAATATCTATAATACCCGCATCGTCCAATACCACCTTGTTGTTTTTTTCATGGGACAAGATGGCTGCGCGCACCATGGTAACGGTTTGCTTTTTTATAACGTCCTTGTTTTTCATTGCGTCTTTAAAGTCGTCGAGTAAGATCTGTTTCAATTCCATAGTTGTTTAGTACCTGTTTTTCTTTTTCTTTGCAGCTTCCGCTTTTCTCTTTTTTCTTTCGCTGGGTTTTTCATAATGCTCTCTTTTTCTCACTTCACTCATAACCCCTGCCCTAGCGGTTTTCTTTTTAAATCTTTTTAAAGCGCTTTCCAGACTCTCGCCTTCTCTTACTTTTACTTCTGACACGTCTATCCCCCCCCTCATTCGTGAATTTTACAGTTATTTATTATATCAAGTCAGCTGTTGTTGTCAATGTTTTTTCAACCCGGGGGCCACAACATCTGCCTGCCTGCCAAAAAATGAAAATGTAAGTGCTCTACACTTTGTCCGCCGAGCTCTCCGCAATTGTTGACCACGCGAAATCCCTCGTCGCTGACGCCCTCACGAATGGCCATTTTCACCGCAACGGTGAAGATATGGCTGACAATATCGTTGCCTGCAGGCACATTGGTCACATCGGCAAAGTGCTGTTTAGGAACGATAAGATAGTGAATCGGCGCCTGTGGATCAATATCTTTAAACACCAAAGTTCTTTCGTCTTCATAAATAATTTGCGTCGGAATTTCTTTTTTGACGATTTTGCAAAACAAACAGTCTTCCATAATTACCTCCGCTCAATCGAGTTTTTTCATTATAATATATTTAACTTGAAATAACAACTTATTTTGCTGATTTGCAGGGCAAAAACGCCACAGTGTCCATCGTCTCTTTGCTCGATGGACATGCTCGTATTTTCCTGTTTTACTTACCGATTGATATGTTATGCACTGAAAATAAAAGATTAATTTGTCTGCTGCCTTCTGTTCTGATTGACATTTTTCCCTTTTAAATATAAAATAACATATCTAAAATATTTCTTAAATTTCATAGAAACAAATATGAAATGATTACTTTGGGAGGATATAAGAATGAAAAAAACAAAACTGATTTTAGCACTATTAATTACATTGGCTTTGCTGTTTTCTGCCACGGCATGTTCCGGCAAGTCCGATGCGCCCAATCCGGACAAGGTTTACAAAATTGCCACAGACACCACTTTTGCACCTTTCGAATTTGAAGATGCCAGCGGAAATTTTGTAGGCATTGATATGGATTTGCTTGCTGCCATTGCGGAAGACCAGGGATTTAAATATGAGATCAGCATCCTCGGCTTTGACGCTTCCTTGCAAGCGGTGCAATCCAAGCAAGCCGACGGCATGATCGCAGGTATGAGTATTACCGATAAGCGAAAAGAAGTGTTTGATTTTTCAGACCCGTATTTTGACAGCGGCGTCATCATGGGCGTTGCCAAAGACAATGAAACCATCAAATCCTACGAAGATTTAAAAGGTCTGAAGGTAGCTGTAAAAACAGGTACCGAGGGTGCTACCTTCGCCAGCAGCATTGCTGAGCAATACGGTTTTAGCCTCGTCTATTTTGATGACAGCGCCAATTTGTATCAAGATGTCATTTTGGGCAACACCGCTGCTTGCTTTGAAGACTACCCCGTATTGGGTTATGCCATTGCCAAAGGCCAGGCGCTCAAAACCGTTACCGAAATGGAACGCGGCAGCTCCTACGGCTTTGCAGTTCTCAAAGGCAGCAACCCCGAGCTTATCAAAATGTTCAACGAAGGATTGAAAAATCTGAAATCCAACGGCAAATATCAAGAAATCCTGGACAAATACATCCAAAAATAAGTTGTCGTTGCACTTGAAATAAGTTTAAACACACGCAGCTTAGAGAAAGCCAAACGCTCTCTAAGCTGCGCATTTTGACACAAGGAGGCATCCTGCATGTCCTATATTGACTTGCTTCGTGAGTCCTGGCCAAGGCTGCTGCAAGGTCTGGTTATCACCCTTGAACTAACTGTAATATCTTTAATCGTAGCCACATGTCTGGGGTTGCTTTTCGGACTTCTTTCCATTTCGAAAAACAAATTCTTACGCGGCATTGCAGGATTTTACATCAGCATTTTCAGAGGCACGCCTATGATTGTGCAGGCCATGTTCATCTATTTTGGTATCACCGGCGCCACGGGCATTAATATGTCTGCCTACACTGCCGGTCTCATTACACTGGCACTCAATGCCGGTGCCTATATCTCCGAAATTTTCAGAGGCGGCATTCAGTCTGTCAATCCGGGTCAAATGGAAGCGGCTCGTTCGCTCGGACTCAGCTATTCCATGTCCATGATTCGCGTTATTTTGCCCCAGGCCATTCGCATGATGACCCCCGCCCTCATCAATCAATATATCATCACCTTAAAAGATACATCCATCATTTCGGTTATCGGCGTCAGAGAACTCACCCAAAGCGGAAAGCTCATCATCGCCAGCAACTTTCGTTCGGCTGAAATTTGGTTTACGGTAGGTTTGATGTATTACATCACCGTCTACATCCTTTCCAAAGCAGGCCGTCTCATCGAAAGGAGAATGTCTTATGTACAAAGTAAAAATAAGTAACCTGGTTAAATCTTTCGGCACCGGCAACGTGCTCAACGGCATTAACTTAAATATCAAAGAAGGCGAAGTAGTCTGCATCATCGGCCCTTCAGGTTCGGGCAAAAGCACACTGCTCAGATGCATCAATGCGCTGGAAGTTGCCTCCGGCGGCACCATTATCGTCGATGATTATGAAATTACAAACCCGCAGGTGGATATCAACAGAGTTCGCCGCAATATCGGCATGGTATTTCAGCAATTTAATCTGTTTCCACATATGACGGCATTAAAAAATATAACACTGGCTCCCCGTGCCCTTAAACTTCTCAATAAAGAAGAAGCCGAAGAACGCGCTTTTTCTCTTCTCAAACGCGTCGGTCTCGAAAGCAAAGCGCACTCCTATCCGCATATGCTCTCAGGCGGTCAACAACAGCGTGTGGCCATTGCACGTGCCCTTGCCATGAATCCCGACGTCATGCTTTTTGACGAACCCACCAGCGCGTTGGACCCCGAAATGGTGGGCGAAGTGCTGGGTGTCATGAAATCCTTGGCAGATGAGGGCATGACGATGGTTTTGGTCAGTCACGAAATGGGCTTTGCCCGTGAAGCAGCCGACCGCGTGATTTTTTTGGATGATGGTGTCATTGTCGAAGAAAACGAAGCCAATGAACTCTTTGCCAATCCGCAAAATGAGCGTACAAAAAACTTTTTGAATATGATTCTTTAACTCTTCCGACTAGCTGTTTTTCGAGGTATATCATGCCGAAAAAAGAACCGGTATATGTCTTTGGTCATCAAAATCCCGACACAGACTCCATATGCTCCGCCATTGCCTATGCTTATCTTAAACAACGGCAGGGCATAGGTGCCGTGCCGTGTCGCATCGGCAAAATCAACCGTGAAACCGCTTTTGTGCTGGAGCGATTCGGTCTCGATGCGCCCGCCTATTTGCCCACCGTTAAGCCGCAAGTGCTGAATTTGGATATGGACGAGGCTGCCTCTGTGGATGTAAAAACTTCCCTGGCACAGGCTATGCGGCTACTTGAACCCGCCTCCGTGGACACCCTTGCCGTTATTGATAATAAAAACAAGCTCATCGGTCTCGTCAGTGCATCGGATATTGCCAAAATTTATCTGGATATTTTTCAAAAAAACACTCTCTTAATTCATCTTGCTTCTCTTAAAAATATCGCCGAAACATTGCAGGCAACCATTCTTTATGAAGCAAAAAAAATACCCTTCTCACCCAACAAGGTCTTTGTCGCCGATATGAACACTCAGCAGATGCAAGATTATCTGCAACCGGGTGACATTGTTCTGCTGGGTAACCAAACCGCCGGCCAACAACGCGCCATTGAACTGGGAGCTTCCTGCATCATTCTCACATTACAGGCAAAGCCGGAAAAATCCACCCTCGCTCTGGCAAAACAACATCAGTGCAGCATCTTGCAAACCAATCTGGACACCTTTGCCGCCGCCGGACTGATACTTTTGAGTATTCCCGTCTCCGTTGCCATGACCCAAAGAATTCTTTCTTTTCATCAGGACGATTACTTGGAAACCGTCAGAGAAAAAATGCGTAGCACGCGATATAAAAATTTTCCTGTTCTGGACAAAGTGGGCTGCTTTAAAGGATTCATTTCCCGATACCATCTCATCAATTTTCGCCGAAAAAAGGTTATTTTGGTTGACCACAGCGATCAGGCACAGTCCATTGCAGGCATTAAGGAAGCCGATATCATAGAGTTAATTGATCACCACCGCATTGGCGACATTCAAACGAGCTACCCGATTTTTTATCGCAACGAACCCGTGGGCAGCACCGCCACCATTATTGCCGAACTTTTCGACGAAAACGCGATTTCAATTCCCAAAGACATTGCGGGCATCCTTTGCGCCGCCATTCTTTCTGATACGGTTGCCTTTCGCTCTCCCACCTGCACACCCACTGACGTACGCACGGCCAAAAGCCTTGCGGCAATTGCCGAAATTGAATGCGAGGCTTTTGCCAAAGAAATGTTTGTGGCAGGCTCCCCATTAAAAAATATGACAGCGGAAGAAATTTTGCACAGCGACTTTAAAGAATATCATTTAAGCCGCAAAAAAGTCGGCATCGGCCAAATTAACATGGCGGGGTTATCGGAAATACGAAAATTTAAATCATCTTTAATCGACTATATGGAGCATTTGGTGGAAGAAAAAGATTATTTTGTCGTTATGCTGATTTTGACTGATATTGTTAACGAACAAACCGAAGTTTTGTTTTCCGAAAATCAAAAAGGCCTCGTTGCACGAGGCTTTGATCCACTCAAAGACGAACATACCTTTTCCATGCACGGGATTGTTTCGAGAAAAAAACAGATCGTACCTGTTGTCACACGACTTCTCGCGCACAAAGAACCTGTCTGAAAAACCTTCCTTTTACAATCTTTCTTCTCCTGCCTTTTCGGCAGGCTTTTTTTTCATAAAGACCACAATACAAAGTGCACCGCCGATGCCCAACAAAATGTCTCCGACACTGAAAAATCCTATTTTAGCATAGGGCGGAAAATAGAATATATCCGCTAAAAAATAAAGCTTTGTGCTCTGCGTTGCCAATGTGTAGCCTGCTATTTCTCCATTCAGCAGCATCTGATAAACCTTTGCATATAGAGGCAACCTCTGCACCGCATAGCCCACAGGCATTGCAAAACCGTTGAATGCAATCACAAGAACGTTGCATAAAAATCCGATTCCCGCTACAATAAACACTTTATTTTCTTTGATATTTGCAGCCAAAAATGCCAAAATCAAAATATCCGCACACATAATGCCCGCTTGCACGAAACCGAAATAATTCAAAGTTAATCTGAGAATTGCAGCAGCAAATACCAGCCAAATAAAGCGCATATGCACATATTGAAAGTTGGATAACCTTCCCCCGGTCGCATATCCGATTAAAATCCCCACTGCAATAAAAAATGCAAAAAACACTTATTGTTCCCGATCTTTCTTATCTTCTTTTTCCGACTCTGCCATTTTTTTACAAACCTTGCAAATATCGTCCTTTGCACGCAAAAACGCATCCACCACAGCCGGGTGAAACTGCGCCCCGCGTTCTCTTAATATCACCTCTCGTGCCGAGTCACACGACATACCGTCGCGATAAGGACGATTACTCGTGAGCGCATCGTAGGCATCCGCCACGGAAATGATGTATGATTCCGTCAAGATGCTGTCTTGTTCGACCCTTTCCGGGTAGCCTCTTTCGTCATAGCGCTCATGGTGCTGATAGATCATATCCAGAATTTTTTTATCCATTGTCACATTTTCAAGAATATTCACGCCATTTTGAGGGTGTGTTCGAATCTGTTCTTTCTCTTCCGAGGTCAAAGAGGACTCTTTATTCAAAATGCGATCATCCACCCCAATTTTTCCGATGTCATGCAAAAGCGCCGCCACTTTCAGTCTTTCAATACGCGGCAGGGACAGACCCATTTCGCGCGCAATGGCAATGCTGTATTTTTCTACACGTTGCGAATGTCCAATGGTGTAGGGATCTTTCAGTTCGATGGTTTTGGCGAAGGCACGAAGCATTTCTTCAAACTGCATCTTGCTTCGAATATAGAGAATAAATGCATACCTGGCCAACAAAAACGGAATCAAAAACAGAAACGACAAATAGACGCCGTTGTGCATATTCAACAACAATGCGAAGAAAAATCCGATGGGTGCCGCCGCAATCATATTCAAAATAATCATGCGCAACGTTGAAAACAAAGATGAAGCAAAACTTTCACCGTTTCCGAGATAAAACAACATTACCAGCAAAAGCATGTTGATAAAAATCATCGTAACAACAAAACCGAAATAAGCAAGCAACACATCCGGAAGAACCAACACTCCTACCGCACCGCCCAGGGCTTTAAAAACAAGGCCACCGCAAAAGGTGGAGATAATAAAGTTTGCCAAATTAAACAGCGTCTTGATCGGCATCATATTAAAAATATGATACACGCGCTCCGTCGACAAATCCCGTTCAAAATAAAACGGCGCCGCAATGATAATAATGAAAATCGCCAGATACACTCCCTGTGTCATGACAATGGCAACAATGACCATAAACGTCATGTCAATCGTGAGATTTTGACTGATATAGACAGGCAGGCAATTGCAGATAATTTGCATTAACCACAGCAATGAAAGCGTGATAATATCGTTAGTAAGATTGGCTGAAGAAGATAAATAACCCACAGCATGATACACCGCTACAACGCCAATCAGCAAGCCTGCAGCGATTACCAGGTAACAGTATATCCTCTGTGATAATTTCATAGAATTCCTTTCTTGCATGCAACTGCCAATGCAGTAAACCCGAATGATATGTGTTCTACGTTATGTTATATTCTTATCTCCATTTTAACAAAGCGCCGCTCATAATCAAAAAGCTGGCGATTGTGCCTAAAACCGAGTATACCTTTGCTCTGTTCATTGATAGCCTCCTTAGTAGTGACTCTAATATCCGCTAATAATCAGGCTATTTCGCTTCGCTGAGAAGGTATGTTATTCGGGTTTACTGCATTGCCGTCGCATCACTGATTTTGTTCCAGCAAGGCGAGTTTTCGGTTGATGGCATCCAACACGGACTTGATAACGGCTACATTGGCATCAGCATGAATAAAACATGTGCCCAGCAGCATCTCTTCCCTGTTTTTTTCTCTGAACGCTACAACGCTTACTAAGATATGATGTTCATACAACAAGTCTGTATGAATTTTGACCAATCTGAAATAACTCTTTTGCGTATAATCATGAATGGCCGACAGCGTGGCTGTGCCTATGGCTTTCATGATTTCGCCATCATTTGAACACATGGTTTCGTGTCCCGTAAATGTTTTTCCGTTTTTCGACAATTCTACAGATATCTGCACGGCATCTTCATCGACATAACGCAAGGTCAATGCTTGCAGTTGGAGCCGTTGCGGTGTTTGAACAAGGTCGGTTTCAATTTGAGCTATGCTGATAATTTTGTGATCCACTGCAAAATCAAATTTTGAAAGCAGCGCCGATTGAATGTTGCGCGCCAGCTGTTTGGGATGCACTGATCGGTTGGCAAGTACGTGCAACTCAATCAAGTTGCCTTCAGCGTCGTCGACAAATTTTACGTTCATGATTCCTTCTAATTTACACAACAATAAACTGTATTTATCGTAATGATTTGTCATAATGATATCCTTTGAACGAACCGTGAATTAAGTTTAATCATACTCCATTGTACCCCAAATATCAAGATATTTTTGAATGATTATGCAGTGATTACTCATAAAATTACGTTCCCTTGCTGATGATGATTTTTCTTGCCTTTTTTAGCTGTTTATGCGGAGAAAACTTGACTTTTATTTTGTGTCATGATATAAATAAATTGAATACCCCT
>CALFLU010000053.1 GCA_937880125.1 uncultured Eubacteriaceae bacterium | reverse complement strand
ACTACAAGGCGATGACGCTGAATATGGACACCATTCGCCCCGGACAATTGGTGGTAGCGGGAGACAAAGAGGAGATAGAAAGCCTGAAGGCGGATGTTAAAGAAGCGGGCGGGAGAGCAGTACCGCTGGCGGTGAGTGCGGCATTTCATTCGCCGTTTATGGACGAGGCGGCAATGGAGTTGAAAGAGGCATTGAAACCCTACAATTTAAACTCACCCGGCATAGATGTCTATTCAAATTATACGGCGCAGCCTTACAGTAAAGAAGAAGCAAAAGAGCTGCTGTATCAACAAATCAATCACCCGGTCAGGTGGCAACAGACAGTGGAGAACATGATTGCAGCCGGCGCAGATACTTTTATTGAAGTGGGTGCGGGAAAAACGCTCTCGGGATTTATGACAAAAATATCCGATCAGGTAAAAATTTATCATGTGGAAGATGCAGACAGTCTTGCAAAAACGCTCAGTGAATTAAAAAATCGTTAAACAAGGGGAAAAATAAATGGAAAAAAAAGTTGCCGTCATCACAGGCGGATCTCGCGGTATAGGCAGAGCCATCGCAATAAAACTGGCACAGGAAAATATAGATATAGCCGTTGTTTATGCGGGCAATGAAGATGCTGCGAAAAAAACTTGCAGTAAGGCGCAAGAGTATAATATCAAAGCGATTGCCTATCAATGCAACGTATCGGATTTTAATCAATCCAAAGAAACAATCAGTCAAATACTCAAAGATTTCGGCAAAATTGATATTTTGGTCAACAATGCCGGCATCACGAAAGACGGATTGATTTTTACAATGAAAGAGGCGGATTATGATGCGGTGATGGATATCAATTTAAAAGGCGCTTTTCATATGATCAAGCATTGTTATTCGCATTTTTTGAAGCGAAGAAGCGGCAATATTGTCAATATCAGCTCGGTTGTGGGGCTGACAGGCAATGCGGGACAAGCCAACTACTCCGCCTCCAAAGCGGGATTGATTGGTCTGACCAAATCGGCTGCCAAAGAATTGGCCGCACGCGGCGTTTGCTGCAATGCCATTGCACCGGGCTTTATCAGAACGGAAATGACCGATGCGCTCAATGAAGAACAGCAAAAGGCCATTCGCGCACAAATTCCCATGGGGGATTATGGACAGGCAGAAGATATTGCCGATTTGGTTGTGTTTTTAACCAGCGGTAAGGCCAATTACATTACAGGAGAAGTCATTCGTGTAGACGGCGGCATGGCAATGTAGCCAACACACACGCAAAGAAAGGAATAAAAAGGCATGAAAAGAGTGGTAGTAACCGGATTGGGCGCTGTGAGCCCGATAGGAAATGATGTTGAAACATTTTGGCGCAACGCAGTTGCGGGTAAAAACGGAATCGACTTTTTGACAAGGTTTGATACAAGCGAACATAAAGTAAAAATCGGTGCAGAGGTCAAAGACTTTGACGCACTGACTTATATGGATAAAAACGAAATGCGTAAAAGCGACTTGTATACGCAGTTTGCCATTGCGGCAGCCAGTCAGGCAATGGAAGACAGCGGTCTGCAAGGACAGGTACAGCCCACGAGATTGGGTGTGTATATGGGTTCGGGCACAGGGGGGCTGATGACAATGTCGACAGAGATGGAAAAGTTGATGAAATCGGGGCCTAAGAGGATATCACCGCATTTTATACCGATGATGATTGCCAATATGGGAGCGGGCAGCATTGCCATTCGCTTTAGCGCAAAAGGTCCTTGTATTCCCATTGTTACGGCATGCGCCACAGGCACCAACTCGATCGGCGAAGCCTATAGAGCCATCAAATACGGCTATGCGGACGCAATTATTGCCGGTGGGAGTGAGGCGGCCATTACACCGATAGGTATGGCGGGATTCACCAATTCGCTGGCATTGGCAACAACAGAAGATATTCATGCTGCGTCCATTCCTTTTGACAAGCGTAGAAGCGGCTTTGTCATGGGGGAAGGAGCAGGTGCTTTGATTTTGGAAGAATACGAACATGCCAAAAAACGCGGTGCAAAAATATATGCCGAGGTTTGCGGATATGGGGCAACTTGTGATGCCTATCACATCACTGCGCCGGATCCAGATGCACAGGGCGCTACAAGAGCCATTGCACAGGCTTATGAAGAAATGGGAGAGGGCGTGGATATAAACAAAATCTATGTCAATGCCCACGGAACAAGCACGCCGCTCAATGATAAAACAGAGACGTTGGCGTTAAAACAAGTATTCGGCGAAAAAGCAAAAGACATTCACATCAGTTCCACAAAGTCCATGACGGGGCACATGTTGGGGGCTGCCGGTGCAGTGGAGGCCATTGCCGCCATTTTTGCAATCAAAGAAGGGATTGTCCCGCCGACGATTAACTTGTTGGAAAGTGATCCGGAGTGTGATTTGAATTATACGCCCAACGCGGCGTGGCATGGAGAAATCGACTTTGCGTTATCGACATCGCTGGGATTTGGCGGACACAATGCCTGTGTGGCATTTCGCAAAATTCAAGAGTAAGAAAGAGGGTAGAGACAATGGATATAGAATTTGTTCGAAATCTTGCGAAGTTGTTAAATGAAGAATCTTTAAACGTGATAGAAGTAAAAGAAGAAGGCGAATTTGCTATTCGGCTTGAAAAACATGCACAGCAGGCTCTCTCAGTCGCCCCGGAGGTTGCCCCGCAAAAGGCAACACCGCAAACGGAGACAACGAAAGAAAGCCCGACAGCTTCTTCAGAGGCTACGCAAATACTTTCACCGATGGTGGGCGTGTTTTATGCGTCGCCTTCTCCGGGGGCAAAACCCTACGTGTCTGTAGGCAGCAAAGTAAAAGAAGGTGATGTTTTGTGCATCATTGAAGCGATGAAGCTGATGAACGAACTCACTGCGGAACAAGCGGGAACCATTGAAGAAATTCTTGTGAAAAACGAAGATGTGGTTGAATACAATCAACCGTTGTTTCGCATTGTTGCGGGTGACAACGAATGAACAGAGAAGAAATTATGAAAATTATCCCGCACAGGGATGATATGTTGCTGATAGATGAGGCAGAGGTAAGAGATGAAAAAGCCTACGGGAAATATACGTTTAAAGGAAGTGAATGGTTTTTCAACGGTCACTTTCCAAACAACCCCGTGGCGCCGGGCGTGATTTTGTGTGAGATTGTTGCTCAAACAGCCAGCGTGTTGATGGCAGAAGGCGCCAAAGAAGGCATGACACCCTATTTTACGGGACTGGACAATGTTCGATTTCGAAAAAAGGTGTTGCCCGGCGATGTGTTTGAAACAGAATGTGTCATTGTCAAAGCCAAAGGGCCTTTCTATTTTGCCAGCGGAAAGGGCTATGTGAACAATGAATTGTGTGTGAGCGCAGACTTTTCGTTTGCGTTGCAAAAATGAGGTGCGAAAATTGTTTTCAAAAATTTTAATTGCCAATAGAGGAGAAGTCGCTGTTCGCATTATTCGTGCCTGCAAAGAAATGGGTATTGTCTCTGTTGCAATTTATTCGGAAGCAGACAGCGAATCCATTCATATTTCCATGGCGGATGAATGCGTGTGTGTGGGCGGAGCGCTTTCCAAAGACAGTTATTTGAATCAGCAAGCCATTATTACGGCAGCACAGGTGCACGGCTGCGAAGCCATTCATCCCGGATACGGATTTTTGGCTGAAAATGCGGAATTTGCTCAGCTTTGCAAAGAAAACGGCATCATATTTATCGGCCCGCCTGCGGAATTGATTGCCCAAATGGGGGACAAGGACGCCGCTCGCCGAATGATGCAAGCAGCGCAGGTGCCCGTGGTGCCCGGCAGTGAATTGCTTGACAGCTACGAGACGGCGGTCAAAGAAGCCGCACGCATCGGCTATCCTGTTCTCATCAAAGCCAAAGCAGGCGGCGGAGGCAGGGGCATTCGCCTGGTGGAATCGGAAGAGGAGATTAAAAATGCCTTTTTGACGGCAACGGCTGAAGCAAAGAGCGCCTTTGGGGACGGCAGCGTCTATATGGAAAAATATCTCTTTCCCGTAAAGCATATTGAAGTGCAGGTGTTGGCGGATGAATACGGCAATGTGTTGGCCTTGGGAGAGAGAGAGTGTTCTATCCAAATTAAAAATCAAAAAATACTCGAAGAATCACCCTCCACCGCCATCGACGCAAAATTGAGAGAAAAACTGTTTTCCTATGCGGTAAAAGCTGTGAAGGCGGCAAATTATACCAATGCGGGAACTGTTGAATTTTTGCTCGATACGCAAAACAATATCTATTTTATGGAAATGAATACACGTCTGCAGGTAGAACACCCTGTTACGGAAATGATCACGGGTGTTGATATCGTCAAATGGCAAATTCGCATTGCGGCAGGGGTGGCACTAAGCTATAAACAGAGCGATATTCGCACGGAAGGTTGCGCCATTGAGTGCAGAATCAATGCGTCCGCCAAGCCCGGTGGAGGAGGTGCGGGTGTCGTGGAGTTTTTGCACGTGCCCGGAGGGCCGCAAGTGAGGTTTGATACGTTGTTATACCAAGGCTATAAAATAGTGCCTTTTTATGATTCGATGCTGGGCAAAGTAATTGTCTATGCCAAAACGCGGGAAGAAGCCGTGCGAAAAATGCAGGCAGCGCTGTGCGAATTGGTTATTGAAGGTGTGGAGACCAATATCTTGCTGCAAACGGATATTGTCAGTGATGAAGCCTTTAAGGCGGGGCATTATTATACAAACTTCATGGAAAACAGAGGTTAAAAAATGCTGAAAAAAGGTTTGTTCAGAAAACCGAAAAATGAACTTGAAACAAGTGGAAAGAAACGAAAACCGATATTGGTGCAAACGGAAAATGAAGAGAGCAAGGCGCAGTTTATTTGTCCGAAATGCAAAGAAAATATGCCTTGGGATGAATTTGAGAAAAATCATTTGGTGTGCGCATGCGGCTATCATCACAAAATGAATGCGCGCCGACGCATTGAGGATATAGCAGATAAGGGCAGTTTTAAGGAGCTGTATGCCAATCTTTACAGTAAGGATATATTGTCTTTTCCCGAATATGCCGAAAAGCTGAAAAAAGCGCAAGAAGCAAGCGGGGAAAAGGAAGCCGTGCTGTGTGGTACGGCAACAATACAAGGCGCAAATTGTGCACTCTTTGTCATGGAAGGTGATTTTATGATGGGCAGCATGGGCTCGGTGGTGGGCGAAAAAATCACCCGCCTGTTTGAACATGCCTGCAAAGAAAATCTGCCGGTGGTCGGTTTTAGCGTATCGGGTGGTGCTCGCATGCAAGAGGGGATTATTTCTCTGATGCAAATGGCAAAAACAAGCGGTGCGGTAAAACGACATGGCGACGAAGGCAATTTATATATTTGTGTTTTGACCAATCCCACAACAGGCGGGGTAACGGCAAGTTTTGCCATGGAAGCCGACGTCACACTGGCTGAGCCCGGAGCGCTGATTGGCTTTGCGGGTCCGCGCGTTATTGAACAAACCATACGAAGAAAGCTGCCACAGGGGTTTCAGACCGCGGAGTTTTTGATGGAAAGAGGATTTATTGACCGCATCACGCCA
>CALFLU010000052.1 GCA_937880125.1 uncultured Eubacteriaceae bacterium | reverse complement strand
AGGTGAGCGGCCTGAAGTCAAACCTTTTCGCTACCCCGAAGGTGTGAAACCCACAAAAATTTATGTTGAAGACAAATATATCCGCTCTGCAGAGGGTGGCATCGGCGCTTATAAAGCTTCGGCAAACTATGCGGGAACGCTTAAGCCGGGCGAGGAAGTACTCGAAAAAGGCTTTTCGCAGATTTGCTGGCTGGATGCCAAAGAAAAGAAATATATCGAAGAAGTGGGTACAAGCAATATCATGTTTGTGCTGGACGGAACTTTGTATACACCGTCGCTGAAGAGAGGAACCATTTTGCCGGGTATTACGCGGGCTACGGTTATTGAGCTGGCGAAAGAATGGGGCGTTGAAGTAAAAGAAAAAGATTTGTCCGTGAAAAAAGTATTTAAAGCCGCGGAAGAAGGCAGATTAACAGAAGTGTTTGCCACGGGAACCGCTGCAGTTATCTCGCCTGTAGGCTTGATGAAATGGAAGGACAAAGAAGTCATTATCAATAATCAAGAGATTGGACCGCTGTCTCAGAGGCTGTATGACGAAGTGACAGCTCTTCAATACGGACAAAAAGAAGACACCCGAGGATGGGCGCCCGTTATCGGCTAAACCATCAATGTCATATTATGAATCGAATAAAAAAACCTCGAGCAAATTACATGTTCGAGGTTTTTTTATAACAGAAAACAGTTCGGATATAAAATATAGACGAATCTACTGAGCAAAATAGGTCGGGTAAAGAACTATTGTGCAAATTGGCGCCCTATTTCATAGGCGGCAAGCAGGTCTTTGGGAAAAATTTCTTCGTGTATTTTTTTCTTGTGCTGTTCATCAAAAATTGCTGCTTGGTATTTTGTGTAATCGTCAAATTGAAGGGTGTCATAACTGCCGTATAATTTGATTTTTCCGCCTAAGCGCTCCAGTGGTTTGATCTTGTTCAGCAAAGGTTGTTCATAGAGTGTCTCATACATCGATTTTGTTACATTCATCGTAACAAACAGGCAAGTGTTAATGCGTCCGTTGAAGAGCTGTTTGTTGTAGTCATCATAGGTCATGAGAATAAAATTCAAGCGCTCTAAAAAACAGTGCAGTTGACCTGTGATATCGCCAAAATAGATGGGGGAGCCCAAAAATAAAATATCAGAAGATAAAACTTTGTCCAATACGGGGCTCAAGTCGTCTTGCCAATAGCAGTGGCAAGACTCGGCGCCTTTTCGCTTGCAGGCAAAACAACTCGTGCAGCCGGTATAATTTAAATCATATAACGCAATGAACTCTGTCTGTGCGCCCATATAGGCTGCTCCGTCAAGGGCAGAGCGCAAAAGTTGCTCAGTGTTTTTTCCTTTTCTGGGGCTTGCATTGATTGCGATGGCTTTCATGATTTCCTCCCTGTGGTGTTTTGACGATGCGAGGCAGAAGTTTTACGTTGTATTTCGCTTCAATTTGACAGGTTACTTACCATGCAAACTGTCAAATTGGCGGCAACGGCGAAAGAAGCAAGTCTTGACGCCGTTGCCGCCTGTGTAAATAAGACAATGATTCAATTGAGCAAAGAAAACAATCAGAAATTTTTGTCAATAAAAACTTTTTCGCGGTTGATTTCGCTGACATTTTTTGTGGCGGTCATCATCAATGTTTCTTTGAATTGGGCTGCCAGCATGTTGGTATAAAATGTTGCACCCTCCATGCCGCCGCCATAGACAGCCACAGGATAGGGTCTGCCGATTAGCACTGCATCTGCACCCAAAGCAAGACATTTAAAAACATCAACGCCGCTGCGAATGCCGCCGTCGATAAAGATTTTTATCTTGCCCTTCACTGCCGCATAAATTTCTTCAAGCATCTCAATGGGTGCGGGGGTCTGGTCTTGAACACGGCCGCCATGTGTGGAAATGACAATGGCGTATGCGCCCGTATCCACTGCCTTCTTGGCGCCGGCAACCGTCATAATGCCTTTGATGATTACAGGAATTTTGACGCTTTGAACCAGGGTGGAAAGCTGTTTGACAGACTTGGGACCCACAGGGTTTTTTCCGCCCTGCACCAGAGCCAAGCCTGCACCGTCTACATCTGTGCACACGGCCAGTGCCCCTGCTTGCTCGGCAGCTTTAAATTGATCTGCCATGACTTGCAGCGGCCAGGGCTTGATGGTGGGAATGCCCCATCCGTCGGCTTCGATGATGGACTTGAGCGTATCGCTGTCGTTGGGATCAAAAAATGTAAAAGCTAATGTGCCTGCATTTTTGCAGCCGTCCACGACGGCTTTGGTGTAAGCTTGCTGGTCATATTGAGGCCCATATTGTATCGGCGTACCTGCAATGGGCGCCGCAAAAGCGGGAAAAGCAAATTTCTGTCCGAAAAAAGTGCAGGATGTATCGATGGTGTCTTCTTCGTAGATGGTATCCATATGCACTTTGATTTGTTGAAGCTTGAGATAGGAACGAACAAAACCGTCTCCCGTGGCTTTGCCGCCGGGACCGGGCATCACGCCTCGGCAAGCTTCGCCGTTGCAAACCTTGCATGCCTTGCAATTGCCGTTCATATTCTCTTTTGCATTTTTCAAAAGTTCTCCGTAATTCATGTGTATACCTCCTTATATCTTCAGCCCCGCAAAGGGGACTATTATTTGCCATAAACATTTTGTGCGCGGGTTTCCACGAGAAAAAACGAGGCAACCATTCCGCAAACATAGCACAACAGCAACAAAATAAATGCTTTTTGAAAAAGTGCAATACCCGAAAGAATGGGGGTATAATGCTCGATGATTGCACCAAAGATGATTGGCAACACGGCACCGCCCAAAAAAGGAGCCGTATTGACGATGGAAGTGGAAATACCCGCAAATTGCGGATTGCTGATTTCTTTTGCAATGGTTAAGGTTAAGATGTAGCCGGTGTTTGCCGCGCCGCCGATAACGATGAGTGCTGCAGCGATATTCATCGAAAGTTTTTTGCCTGCAAAAACTAAAATACACCACACAATCACATTGATGACGGCAAAGAGCACGGCGGGCAACTTGCGTCGTTTGATGACATCGGATATTTTGCCGATTGCTGCGCAGCCCACCGCAAAAAATGTCGTTTGAAGAAACATAATATTGCCGGCAGTAAGCATACTTACATCATAAGACTGTGCAAAAAAGGCAGGACCCCAGGCGAGAATGGTAAAATTGCAGCCCGGTGCAAAAAACATATAGAGAAGCAGCGGCCAAACATGCTTATTTTTAAAAGTTTCCATCAACACAGGACCGATTTTGGGTTTTGCGGAGGGTTTTTCGTAAGTATGCAGCGGGGCAAACCCTTTGTCGACAGGGGTATTGACGACAAAGATAACCGATGCAACAACGAGCAAAAGGAGCAGCCCGCTTACAGACAAAAATGTAATGCGCCAGGAGGCCAAGGCAATTAAAAAAGCCAGAGGACCTTGCGCCACCGCACCGCCCATGTTGCCGGCAAAGGAAGTCAAGCCTGTCATAAAACCGTATTCACTTGCGGAAAACCACTGTGTTTGCAGTTTCAAAATAGAAATAAAAAATGCGGAAGTACCTGCGCCGATGAGCAGACGTGCAACCATCAAAGCGGCTGTGGAGGTGGCGATGCCAAATAAAATGGAGCCGACGGCCGTAATGATGCCACCGATGATGACCATTTTTTTTGCGCCAAGGGTATCTACAAAAATACCTACGGGGATTTGCAAAATCATATAGGTATAAAAATACATGGAGTTAAGCGCAGAAAAGCCCACTGCGCCCAGCGAAAAGGCGGCTTCGAGTTCATCTTTGATAACACCGGGAGATATACGGAGAAAAACCCCGGTAAAATAGAGCAGTAAAACAATGATATACACAAGCCAACGATAAGAATAGAGTGTATTTTTCACACTTGATTGAGTCATTTGTTCTACTCCTTTTTGATAAATTAATGATTATTGCGATGCCATGAAAGCATTTTCGATATGCGACAGGTGACCGTTTTCATAGACTTCTATCACATCAAAGCGAATGTCCACATCGTCGATTTGCCTGTCGGTCAAATAGTGCAGAGCGGTTTTGGTGATTCGTTGTATTTTTTGATAGCCCACCGCCATGGCAGCTGTGCCGTAGGTGCTGTTTTTGCGCGTCTTCACCTCGCAAAATACCAAATAATCGCCGTCCTGAAAAATGATGTCTATTTCGCCGTGAAATGCGGTGTAGTTTTGCGCAATGATGCGGCAACCTTTTTCTTGAAGATATTTCACCGCCCGAAACTCACCGGCATTGCCTGTGGTTTTTTTGTCGGAAGCGGAAAGAATGTTTTTGATAAAACTTTTTCGGTGAATGGGGCAGGGTCCGTATTTGCTGATGGCTGCCATGTGCGCGGCGGTTCCATATCCTTTATTCAGGTCAAAATCATAGGCGGGATAGGCAGATGCATAGTCGTTCATCAGCCTGTCTCGCGTGACTTTGGCGATGATGCTGGCCGCAGCTACCGAATAAAAGCGCTCGTCGGCTTTGTGCGGGTGCGCCTGGCGAATGGCAACAGGCAGTGCCACTGCATCAATCAGCAGTGCGTCGGGGCGGATGCTCAATTGCGAGACGGCCTCGACCATTGCCTGCTTGGTGGCGTTTAAAATATTGGTTGCGTCAATGACCAAATTCAATCCCACGCCATCACCGATGCTGATGGCGTGGGATTGAATTTGGTCATAGAGTTTTGTGCGCATTTTTTCGGAAAGTTTTTTGCTGTCGTTGATATGCGGTATTTTCACGTCGGCAGGCAGTATCACCGCGCCGGCGACGACCGGCCCTGCGAGGGGTCCGCGGCCTGCCTCATCAATGCCTGCAATGAGCAAATTACCCGACTGAAAAACTGCCTGCTGTGCGGCAATCATCTTGTCAATTCTCGCCAATTCTTTAGCTTGTGCAGCTTCGGCCTTTTTGAGGCGAAGCAAGTAGTCCTCCACAGTTTTGCGGCTGTCCAAAGCCAGTAAGTCATAATATTGAGCATACTGATCGATCTCTTTTGTTGAAAAGAAATTTTGTATTTGAGCGAGAGTCATTTTACTGAAGTCAGTCATGGTATGCTCCGTTTATAGCTTAATAGGGGGCAGTTGCAGAGTGATTTTGCCTATTTTTCCGTTTTTGAATTCATCGAAAATCATGTTGGTTGCCCGCTCAACATCGACTTCGCCGCCTTTGATCAACAGCCCTCTTTTGCGAGCGATTTCTGTCAATAACGTCTCTTCGTCGGAGGGTATGTCATCGGTTAATTTATAGCGAGATTGGAGTAAAGCGGGATAGCGACGTTTGAGAAAATCTAAAATTTGCAGGCAAACAGCATATTTATCAAAAACGGTTTCTTTGACACTGCCCAATGCGGCAAGAACAAAGGCGTCTTCATAATGATGAATTTTCGGAACCAATATCCCGGGCGTATCCATCATATGCACCTGTTCGCTGAGGCGTATCCATTGATTGCCCCTTGTCACGCCGGGGCGGTTTTCTGTTTTCGCACCTGAGGAGCGTGTGAGGGTATTAATCAGCATCGATTTTCCTACATTGGGAAAGCCGAGTACCATAATTCGCGCAGGGCGGTTGTAGCGTTTGACGATCAGTTTTTTTTGTGTTAAGAGCGTTAAAAGATTTTTAATTCCCTGGTGGGTCATGGCGTCGCAAAACACAAAAGGTTCGGCCAATCGATTGAAATGCTCCGTCCATTTTGCCGTGGCGCTATCATCTGCCAAGGAAGATTTGTTATAGGCAACGATACGTTTTTTTTCGCCCAGCAAATCCGAAAGCTCGTTGTTTCTTGTGGACAAGGGAGCACGTGCATCACAAACTTCCAGCACAGCGTCCACTTGTTTGAGTTGTTCTTTAATAAGCCGCATGGCCTTGGCCATGTGGCCGGGAAACCATTGTATTTGCATAGCCTAATCTCCTGTATTGTAGGGCGAGTTAAAATCACTCAGCGGCCAAATGCGAAAAATGACTTTGCCGTCGATATTTTTTTCTGCAATAAAGCCCACAGAGGGATAGCGACTGTCTTTGCTGCGGGGACGATTATCGCCCAATACAAAATAATAGCCTTCGGGGACAACAACTTCCGCAAAGTCGTCATAGGTCAAATTCTTTTGAAGATAAGGCTCATTGAGCGCAGTGCCGTTTTTGTAGACAACATTGTTTTCGATTTTGATACTGTCTCCGCCTTTGCCGATGATGCGTTTGACATATTCGGCATCGGAAGAGATATTGATAATGACGATATCGCCATAGTCAGGTTCGGAAAAAGTATAAGAAATTTTGCTCACGACCAATCTGTCGCCTTCGCGCAAGGTATCGAGCATGCTGATGCCTTCTACGCGGGCAAACAAAAATACAAAAGAGCGGAGGATAATGGCAATAATCAGTGTGACGACAATGGCCTGGGTCCATTCGACGAAAACCGATTTTTTTCTTTTTTCCTGGTTCATAAGCGCCTTTCTGTCGTTGCTTGCGCTGTGTGGGCAAGCAAAGTTTCTTGGTCAGTCTTGTTAATACTATACTACAAGTTTTACTCTTTTACTAATGATTCTTCATAAAAAAATAAAATCAGCGATGCTGATTTTATTTCGTTGCTTTGGTTTCTAATCTTCTTTCTTTGACTTTTGCCGACTTGCCGACTCTGTCTCTTAAGTAGTAAAGTTTTGCTCTGCGCACTTTTCCGTGTTTGGAAACTTCAACTTTGTCAACGATGGGTGAATGAATGGGAAAGGTTCGCTCAACGCCTACGCCGTATGAAATTTTTCTTACCGTGAATGTTTCGCCGATTTGACCGTTTTGTTTTTTGATGACAATGCCTTCAAAAATCTGAATACGCTCTCTTTTTCCTTCGACAACTTTTACATGCACTTTAACCGTATCGCCTACATTAAATGAAGGAACGGATTCTTTTAAATATTCGCTTTGGATAGCTTCTATAAGATTCATCACTGCTACCTCCTTTTCTGTAATGGTTGAATAATTTTTATCGATGTTTGTTTTGATAACTCTCATATAAGTCGGGTCTGTATTTTTGGGTGAGTTCCAGGGAGCTGTTGTGGCGAAACTCTTTGATTTTTTCGTGGTGACCGCTGAGCAACACCTCAGGAACACGTTTGCCTTCAAAGATTTCGGGGCGTGTGTATTGCGGATATTCAAGCAGTCCGTTTTCGAAACTTTCTTCAAAACTGCTTTGTGCATTGCCCAAAAATCCGCTGTGGTATCGCAATATGCTGTCCATGAGCACCATTGCGGCAATCTCGCCGCCGGTCAAAATATAATCTCCCACGGAGACATATTCGTCTACCACCAAATCCAATGCCCGCTGGTCGATGCCCTCATAGTGTCCGCAAAGCAAAATCATGCTTTTGTGTGCGCTGTATTCTTTGGCCAAGTTGTTGTCTAACTTTTTTCCGATGGGGGAAAGGTAGACAACGGGACCGTCGGCGCGTTGTTTTGCGGCTTGCACGGCGTCATAGACCGGCTGAGGTGTCATTCCCATTCCGGCGCCGCCGCCATAAGGGTAGTCATCGGTGTTTTTGTGCTTGTCTTTTGTATAGGCGCGAATATTGACAAAATCAATGCTGACAACATCCTTTTGCGCCGCACGCGGCACGATGCTGTAGTTTTGATAAGCATCAATTAATTCGTTGAACAACCCTACACACACAAACTTAATCACATTCTACTCCGTTGGTCAAATCTACTTGAATCATGCCTTGGTCAAGGAGCGGTGTAATGTTTTTTTGCAGTGCGGGCAGCATATAACTTTTTTCTCCCCGTATGTAAAAAACGTCCACAGCGCCTGTTTGTATGATTTCGGCAAGCTTGCCTATCAAGACACCGTTGGTGTCACAGACATTCAATCCGACTAAATCACCCAGATAATATTCGTTGTCGCCAAGTGGCGCAGCTTGTGCGCGCTCGATGTAAACAAAGCGTCCCTTTAATGCCTCGGCTTCGTTGCGATCTTTGACCTCTTTGAATTTGATGAGCAAGGTGTTGTTGGACATGTTTTCAACGTTGTCAATGTGCAGAGCCGAATCTGCACGTTCAGGGTCTAACAAAATGCTTTTTAATTCAAAGAATCGATCGGCATCGTCTGTCAGCGGATAGACTTTTACATATCCTTTGATGCCGTGTGCCGAGACAATTTTGCCGATTTCGAAATAATTCGACAGGTGCTTGTTCATCAGCCCACAATTTCAAGCATGACGCGGCAGTCTTCTTTCATAGCGGCGGCTTTGAGCACGGTGCGTATTGCCTGGGCAACGCGGCCTTGTTTGCCGATTACTTTGCCCATATCCGACTCAGCCACACGAAGCTCTAAAATAACGGTGCCGTTTTCTTCACGCTGCGTCACGTTTACTTCATCGGGATATTCGACCAAAGCCTGTGCAATGGTTATAACAATTTCTTTCATAATTCCCTCGCATTTCTATGAAATAATGCCTTCTTTTTTTAACAGTGCCTTGACGGTTTCTGTGGGTTGTGCGCCGTAATTGAGCCACTTTAATGCCTTTTCTTTATCGATGCTCAAATCTTTTTCGCCTACCGGTTTATAAAAACCGATTTCTTCGATGTTTCTGCCGTCTCTGGGAGCTCTGGCATCTGCCACTACTATTCTGTAATAGGGTTTTTTCTTTGCGCCCATTCGTTTCAGTCTGATTTTTACTGCCATTGTTTCACCTCCTCTGCATTGGTGTAAAAGGATTTATCACATAAAAGGAAAATTCATTTTTCCTCTTTTGCCTGATTTGGTTGAAAATTGTTTCATGAGTTTTTTGCTTTGTTCGTAGCCGTTGATGAGTCGATTGACATCGCTGACTTGTGTGCCGCTGCCCAGGGCAATGCGCCTGCGCCGAGAGGCGTTGAGCAGTGCGGGATTGGTGCGTTCTTTTTTCGTCATGGATTGAATAATCGCGCGCTGATGCAACAGTTCTTTTTCATCAATTTTCACGCCTTTGAGCTGTTTGCCCGCAGGCAACATTTTGAGCACTTCTTCGATGCCGCCCATTTGTTGCATTTGCTCCATTTGCTCTAAAAAGTCTTCCAGAGTAAAGGCGTTCTTTGCCAATTTTTGGCTGAGTTCCAAAGCGGTTTGTTCATCATATGCCACTTCCGCTTTTTCGATTAATCCCAAAATATCGCCCATGCCCAATATGCGACCTACCAAACGCTCGGCGTTAAACTCTTCAAAGTCGGATATTTTTTCGCCGACACCACAAAATTTGATGGGTTTTTGCGTTACATGGGTCACCGATAGAGCAGCACCGCCTCTGGTGTCGCTGTCCAGTTTTGTCATAACAATGCCGCTCAGTTGCAGTGTTTCGTCGAAAGCGGTTGCCGTGTTTAGGGCATCTTGACCGGTCATGGCATCAATGCACAAAAGAACTTCAACCGGTTCGGTGGCTGCAGCAATTCGGCTGATTTCGGCCATCATTTCTTCGTCAATGCTCATGCGGCCGGCGGTGTCGATAATTAATATGTCCAGCAATTGATCTTTTGCCTGGCGCAAAGCACCAAGGGCAATGTCTTCGGGTTTTTCGGGGATATAAAAAACAGGGATATCAATTTGTTTTCCCAAGGTTTGCAATTGTGTCACAGCAGCGGGTCGGTAGGTGTCGCAAGCGGCCAAAAGCACCTTCTTGTTTTGCTTTTTCAAAAGCTGTGCCAATTTGGCTGCAGTGGTTGTTTTGCCGCTGCCTTGTATGCCCGCCAGAAGAATGACGCTGAGCCCTTTGTTGTTTAATTTCAGTTTGTTGTCTTGACCTGAAAGAATTTGCGTCATTTCGTCTCGAACAATTTTGATGTATTGCTGAGAAGGCGTCAGGCTTTTCATGACTTCGTCGCCCAATGCGCGCGCAGAAAGTTTGTCTACGAAGTCTTTGACGACTTTGTAGTTGACATCGGCTTCCAACAAAGCCAATTTGATTTCTCTGCCGGCTGTTTTGATATCCGCTTCGGTCAATTTACCCTTTTTTTTCAGTTTGGCAAAAGCATCCTGCAATTTGCCGCTAAGGTTATCAAACATGAAAAACTCCTGATTTATGAAAGTTCATTCAGCTCACCCAAAAGTTTGGTAATGGTTGCTAAAATCGATTGTTGCTCTGTGGAGACCGAGAGCTGAGTGAGGTTTTTTTGAATTTCGTTTATTTTTTTATCCAACTCTTTTTGTTTTTTTACAAGTCCCAGATGTTGCTCGTATTTATGCAAAATAGCTTCGCCTTTTTTGATGCTATCATAGGCGCCCTGACGCGAGATGTTGTGCATGGCGGCTATTTCGCCCAAAGAATAATCTTCCTCGTAGTAGAGGTTCATCATTTCGCGCTGTTTGTCTGTGAGAAAATAGTCATAATAATCCATCAACATGGAAATATGCATCAATTCTTTCATAACAACCTCAGTGTAAAGCGAAAAAGCTTTATAAAGTAAAAAAACTTTACAGCGGACTTATTTTACAAAAGATAGGTGTGTTTGTCAATGGTTTGTATAAAATAAAATTTAACTGTTTGATATCATTTATCAGATATGTTAAAATCAAGTAGCTGCAAGCAAGAAGAATCTTCAAAAGGAGGTATTTACCAATGATTTCCATTTATTACACAGAAGATAATAAATTGCTGAAAAGTGAAACGATTTTACCGGACAGCTGGGTGCATTTGGTGAAGCCTACGGTGGAAGAAGTGCAGCTTTTGCATGATTCGTTAAATATTGACATCGACTTTCTCAGAGCATCCTTGGACGAAGAAGAACGCGCCAGATTAGAAGTCGAAGACGGGCATACCATGATGATTGTAGACACGCCCATTGTGGAATCAGCCGGCGACGGGCATATGTACAGCACCATACCGGTCGGTGTGGCGCTGACGGAAAACAACATTATTACCATCTCTTTGAAAGATGTGCCGGTGTTGAAATATTTTTACGATTTTCGCATGGGAAAATTTTCCACGAAAAAGAGAAATCGCATGTTATTGCAGATTTTATATCGCAATTCCACACTGTTTTTGTCGTACCTGAAACAAATCGACAAAATGAGTACCACGGTGGAACAAGAATTGCATAAATCTTTGAAAAACCAAGAATTGATTCAGATGTTGAAGTTGGAAAAAAGCTTGGTGTATTTTGCGACGTCATTGAAATCCAACGAAGTGGTGATGGAAAAGCTGATGCGCATGTCCTTTGTCAAAAAATATCCTGACGACATGGAATTGTTGGAAGATGTTATTATAGAAAACAAACAGGCCATTGAAATGTGTAATATTTATCGAGATATCTTAAGCGGAACCATGGACGCCTTTGCTTCGGTTATCTCCAATAATCTCAACATTGTCATGAAACTTTTGACCTCTATTACGATTATTTTATCAATACCCACCCTTATTGCCAGCCTTTGGGGTATGAATGTCGGGGTGCCATTTGGCAATAATCCTTTCGGATTTGTCATTGTCATAGGCATTGCGGTGCTCATTGCCTTGGGCAGTGCGGTAATCATGATACGAAAAAATATGTTATGACAATATAGTAAAAAAATAAAAAGAAGCGCTTGCGCTTCTTTTTTTGTATCGAAATAGTGATTTTTTAGTAGGCCCTTGCCAGATAGACCATTTGCGAAGGGCTTTGGCCGCAGCAAATGCATTGGTCGCTGCCGATATTTTCTTGTTCAAAGGGGATACAGCGAATACTGGTACCCGTAAGTTCTTTGAGCTTGTCTTCGCATTCTCTGCTGCCGCACCACATGGCCTTGATAAAGCCCGGGTTAGCTTTCAATTTTTCGATGGTTTCATCGATGCTGTGGGCAACTTGTGTTTTTTCATCTCTCATTTTTGTAGCGCGCACAAGCATGTTTTTTTGAATCTCTTCGAGCATCTCACGGGCGGTTTGCGCCACGTCCTTGAGCAAAACATCAAATTTTTCGCCTGTGTCGCGTCGTACGAATACGCATTTTTCGTTCTGAATATCTTTGGGGCCGATTTCAATGCGCAAAGGAACGCCCTTCATCTCCCATTGGCTAAACTTCCAGCCCGGTGAATAGGCGTCCGAATCGTCGATTTTTACCCGAAGTTCGCCCAGGGTGTCTTTGAGCGCATAGGCGTGATCCAAAACACCTTCTTTGTGTTGCGCAATGGGGACAATGACGACTTGAATCGGCGCGATTTTCGGCGGCAACATCAGGCCGCTGTTGTCTCCGTGCACCATAATAACAGCACCGATGAGGCGGGTGGAAATGCCCCAGGAAGTGTGATAGGGGTGCTCACGTTCTCCTTGACGGTTGGTATACATAATATCAAAGGCTTTTGTAAAATGCTGACCCAGATTGTGGCTCGTGCCTGATTGCAGCGCTTGACCGTCGTGCATCAGCGCCTCCATGGTGTAGGTGGCGTGTGCGCCTGCAAATTTTTCTTTCTCGCTTTTTTGACCCACCACCATGGGAACGGCCAGATATTCTTCGGCTACTTGGCGGTAGATTTCCAACATTTGCATGGTTTCGGCCTGTGCCTCCGGTTCTGTTTCGTGCAGCGTATGACCCTCTTGCCACAAAAATTCGGAGGTGCGCAGGAAAGGACGGGTTGTTTTTTCCCAACGAACCACGTTGCACCATTGGTTATATAAAAAGGGAAGCTGGCGCCAGGTATGCAGCCATTTGGCATACATACTGCAAATGATGGTCTCGGATGTGGGGCGAACACAGTATCGCTCTGTGAGTTCGTTGTCGCCGCCATGGGTGACCCATGCCACCTCAGGAGCAAAACCTTCCACGTGCTCCGCTTCTTTTTTTAAAAGGCTTTCGGGAATCAGCAGCGGAAAATACATATTTTCATGGCCGGTTTCCTTAAATCGCTTATCATAGGCATTTTTGATATTTTCCCAAATGGCAAAGCCATAGGGGCGAATCACCATAAAGCCTTTAATCGGCGAATAATCCGCAAGTTCGGCTTTCATAATGACATCTGTGTACCATTTTGCAAAATCTTCCTCCATATTGGTGATGGCTTCGATGTTTTGCTGTTTTTCCTTAGACATGTTGCTGTTCTCCCTGTATTATTTTGTTTTATTTTGACGCTTTTTAAAATATATCACTGCTGCTGCGGCAAGTACGCCGACAGAAATCATCACGATGAGCAACGCTGCCCGAAAAGATGACGGCAGTCTGACAGGCTCCATATCAAAAGTCAATTCCTCGCCCCGGTCGGTAAGCGCCTTGATGCGAAAAAGCACCTCACTGTGCTCTGAGTAGTCTTGTTTTGCCAAATAGATACTTTGTTTTTCTCCGATACGCAGCAAGTCAAGAGTACCTGCAACCGAATTGTCGCGAAGGTCAATGAGCTCAATTTGTTGAAGAGCGGCATTGCCGTCATTGGCTAAAATCACATCAAAACTCACGGCTTTGCGGTCTTTTGCCGCAATGTTTTCAATAAAAATTGCAATGCTCGGTTTGTCTTTTTTCATGACTTCGAAGACCTGACGTTCGATCATGAAGGTGTTTTTGGTTTGTGCTTCATCGTTTATGACGAGATTGACAATGGGATTGCTCACAAAATCCGTTGTGAATTTGTGTTTAACGGAAAATGTTATTTCGTCTCCCGCTTTGATGGAATCGGCTTTATGAATTTCACCTAAAATGCTGTCGGCAATCACCACGTTGTGCACTTCTTTTGAGGAAATGTTTTTAACCACATAATTGATTGTTGCCTCTTGATAGAAGGGAAGTTTTTCTCCTTCGATGCTTCTGGAAATATCCAGCGACGGCGGAACAGAGGTGGTTACAAAATCATAGCTCGCCTTGAGGGGTGTGCTCGAGTTGGGCACATAGGCATAGACAGCATAAGAATACTTGATATTGGGTTGCAAAGCAATATTTTTTTTCACAGAGACGCTCTGTCCGCGGACAACGGGGCCGAAATCAAAAATCGGTTCGGCTGAAGCTTTGCCGTCTTGGTCTAAAAGATAGACATAAGAAGACAAAATGTCATAGGACAAATCGTTTTTTAACTCAAAAATTATTTCGATGGTTTCGTCGGACTGGATAAATGTTTTTGCGGGCAGCGCCTGCAGCGACAGCTTTGTTTCAATCGGTGCGTCGATGATATTGCCTGTTATTTTGACATCGGTCAGTTCGGTTTTTACTCTTTTGCCTGTGAGCAGATCGGTGTATTCCACAATCAAGTAAGAGTCCACACTCCCGGCGGGTAAAAAGAAGTCTTTTTGAAATCGCTTGGTGGTGTTGGGTGTCATATCTCCGATAGCCTCGATCAGTCCGTGGGCGGAGTCGTAAAGAGAAACCTCTCCCACATTTGCGCTGGATGTCAGTGTTATTTTTCCGCCAAAATAAATGGGAAAATCGCTGAGCGCCACAGGAGAGGCATCGGTGGTGTAGTTGGCACTGAAGGTGGGGGCGTATACAAAAATATCCGCCGTGTGTGAAGCGTATTCGACTGAGCCTACGAAAGATTTATATCGTAATCTGTATTGGAAGGTAATTTTTTTGCCGTAAGCATCTGTCATGACAAGGTTGGTACCGTTTAGCGTTGCAGAAGCTCCTTTGGCAACGGTGGCAGGCAGGTTGATCCAATCCGAAATCACCGTGCCCGATTCGGAAAGCACTCTTTCTTGTAAAACTATATCCAGAGGCATGTTTGAGGAAGATTGATTGGCAACGGTGTAGGACTGAGAAAACGTACTGTCTGCACTGATATAATAGGTGCCGCCAAGTTCCTTGCCGCTGCCTGCCGTAAGGCGCCTATCCACTGTCAGTGACAACTCAACGTCGTCTGACGGTGGAGCGGCACTGACCGAAAACGTGCAAAATGCCGTCAATGTTACGGAAAATAAAAATAGTAAAAAAATCAGCGTATAAATATTTCTTTTCTGCATAAATTGTCCTTCGGTTCAATTAGGATTGTATTATTATAGCAAAAAACATCAAAAAAACAAAAGATTCACCCATTTGCGCGTAAGAATCCGCTCAGTTTTATCAGGGTAGAATAAGGAAATGATGAATAATAAAGATAAAAACATTGTTGTAACACATATAAATATTCAAAAATTGGCACAAGTTGGCTGCGCCAAAACTGCAAGTTGAACACTGATAACTTACCGATAATCAGCGATTAATCGGGCGAGTTCGCTATGGCGCATTGTTTGAAGGCAGGCAATGGCAGCGGATTCAGGCGCTATTTTCTGCAAAACAGCAAAAAAGAATAAAAAATCAGCCGAAGGCTGATTTAGAAGATCAATTCAATGGAGATTATTCGTCGATGAGTCTTTTTCTGAGTTTGACGAGTTCGATTTGGCTTTCCAAAAGGCGTTCTTCCATCAATTCGTATTCGCTTTTCATTTTTTCATTATCGGTCCGCACTTCCGACAGGCGTGTTTTGTATCCGGCGATGATGGCGTTGGAGCGGTTTAATTCTTCTGTAACGCGCCTGATTTCTTCTTGGCATTGCTCGATTTTTTGCGCATCCGGGTTCATTGTGTTGACGGAGGTGTCAACAGAAGCCGCGGCGGCAGGCGGCTCAAACTGAGCAGGAGAGAGTGTAGGCGCAGGCTCGGTTTGCAAAACAGCGGTGAGCACATCAGGCTCAGGTGCCGGCTCTTCGCTTTTTTTAACCTCCTCGGTCTCTTTTTTTTGCAGGTTAAAAAATGCCTTTTGACCTTCGAGCACCTCTTCGCTTAAATTGAGGCATGTCAATATCAATGCCAGATAATTGCTGATATAGGGATTTTTTTTCTTTGTTTCGTTTAATGTGAATTCCAGGTAGTGAATGGTGTCTTCAATTTTCGCGGTATCACTTGTGTTGGTTAAAAAAGAATAATCCGAACCCAAAATTTTTATACTGACCTTATTTTTCTTTTCCATATCGGTACCACGCATCCCTCTTAAACTAAATGTAACGGTTTGTATTAAAAATCATTATATAGTATTTGCTCTTTAAATACAAATATAAAATTTCGCTTTTAAGCGCAAAAAAACGAGGGAAACCAGGTTGAATTTTCGATTAAAAAAAGGTATGATTAAAATAACCTGATTTGTCAGAAAATCCCATTGAGGTGAAAGAATGAATTTTATGCAAAAGGCAGAACTGTTTGCGTCCTGGGCGGAAGAAAAAAAAGCGGAGGATATTCGCATTATTGATGTGTCAAAATTGACGGCCATTACCGACGCCTTTGTTGTACTCAGCGTGTCCAATGAAAGGCAGTTGGATGCATTGACAGATTATATTTATTTGCAGGCAAAGGAAAGCGGTTTGGGCATTCCCGCCGTGGAAGGCAAAAAACAGAGCCGATGGGTGTTGATGGATTTTGGCGATGTGGTGATTCATTTGTTTCACAAAGAGGAACGAGACTATTATGATATCGAAAAACTGTGGGCGGACGGCGAAATGACCTTCTTTCCCGACCGCGAAAACAGTTCGCAATCAGAATAACAAACAAACCGCATCATGCGGTTTGTTCTTTTTTATGCAATTAGGTGAAGTGAAGATAAGAAAATATGAATGTTTGTAAAAAAATAGAAATATATGGTATAATAATCTATCAAAAAATTGACGATAACCATGAAAATGATGAGACTTTATGAACAATGTATATGACGAAATATTAAAACGCGACATGACAATCATCGCCGGGCCCTGTGCGGTAGAAAACGAGCAGATGATTTTTTCGATTTCGGAAAAAATCAAAGAAGGGGGCGGGCATGTATTGCGTGGTGGTGCCTTTAAAATGCGCACGAGCGTGCATGACTTTCAGGGGTTGGGTAAGGCGGGATTGATGATGCTGCGTGCTGCCGCGGATGCGTGTGAACTTCCGATTATCAGTGAAATAACCGATGTTCGCGATTTGAAATTGTTTTGTGACACGGTGGATATCATTCAAATCGGTACCCGCAACATGTATAATTATCCTTTGCTCAAAGCGGTGGGCGAGACAAACAGGCCGGTGTTGATAAAAAGGGGCATGGGTGCAACCATAGAAGAATATCTGAAGGCTGTGGAATATATTGAGCAAGGCGGCAACAAAAAAATCATTTTGTGCGAGCGCGGCGTGCGAGGCTTTGATACGGCGACGAGAAATATTTTGGATATCGGTGCCATCAGTCTTTTAAAACAATGGGGCAATTATCCTGTTTTTGCCGATCCCTCACATGCTGCGGGCAGGGCGGATATTGTGCCTGCGTTGTGCTATGCAGCGGTTGCCGCGGGCGCAGACGGTCTTTGCATTGAAGTTCATGAAAACAGTCAAGAGGCGCTGAGTGACGGCGCGCAAGCCGTCAGTGTGGCAATGCTGAAAAAAATCGTCAATAAATCGAAAAAAATCAAAAAAGTATGATATAATATATTATTAGTTTGCTAAAAGAAAAATGATCTCTAAACTCCCGCATAATGAAGGAGGGTATAATGAAAAAAAAGAGACTTGCGGTTTTGGCTTTTTTATTTATATTTTTATTCGGAATTATTCCCGCAACACCATTGCAGGCTGAAACCATTGCAGGACCCTATTACACAAAAATTGCCAGAAGCGACGGTACGTTTTCGTCTGTAATCGGCTCTTACAGCACGTTGAGTCAAGCGATTACGGCCATGAACAACAACAGCGACCCGAACATGGTAGTTATGAGCAACAGCAAGCTCTATGGCGGTGTGGTAGCGATGAAAGATGGCATTGCCTCGGCAATGGTGGCATCCAATGCAACAATGCTGTTATATGCCTCCGGCGGCTCAACAGCGGATACTTATATTCCTTCGGCACATACGCTGTATTATTATTCCACCACTTCTGAGGCCAGAGCAAAGGTGGGCATTTCAGGTTATATCGGCGAAGCCGATTTAAGCCAATTAATGCTGATTCCCCGTGCCCATGTACGTGGTCAATCCTATTACTTTGTGGACGGCGACAACGACATTATGCATAAAATCTGCAGAATTGATTCCAATCGCATTGTCACTTATCAGACTTATACCTACCTGAAGGCGCCTTCCTTTATGACGCAAGGTGTGAACTATTATTCACTGGACGGCAAGACCTTTTATTCAGATCCGCAGCTCACACGCCCTGTGGGAACGGTAAAACACTATTATAACATGCTGCCGGTGCGTTCAAAGACCAACTACACCGCGGCGGAGTTAAATTATTATATGACGCGATTTGACCATGGGTGTGGCGTGATGGCGGGCAAAGGGCAGGCCTTTATCGACGCACAAAATAAATATGGCGTCAATGCCGCTATATTGATGTCGATTGCCTTTTTGGAAAGCGGTTACGGAACCAGTAACTTTGCAAGAGAGCGCAATAATCTCTTTGGCCTTGCCGCTTATGACATCAATCCCAATAACGCCACTTATTTTGATTCTGTGGAAGCGTGCATCGACTATATGGGTTGGAGGGTAATGTCACAGGGATACTGCGATGCGAAAACGGATTCTAGATATTCCGGTGCAAACTTGGGCAATAAGCTGCAAGGCTTTAACGTAAAATATGCATCAGACCCCTATTGGGGACAAAAAATCGCAGGCTTGTATTATAAAATCGACCGCTGGAACACAGCGGGTGTAAAACCCGGCTATAAAGATTTAGATACCTATCAATTGGGCGTAACCAATCAAACGGACTATGTCTATTACAGTCCGGCAGTCAGCTCAAACTGGATGTATCGATTGGCGAGACCACATGGAGGCCAAACAGTAAAGTATTATGGCTACCCCACAGGGATTCCCGTGATTATTCTGGATTCATCCAACAGCAGTTTTTATAAAATTCAGTCAGACATGCCCATCAATGACAGCGGGGTTACAAGCTGTTATGACCATTCCTATAACTGGGCTACGGATGTGGGCTATGTTGCCAAATCGTCCATCAATATCCTGGCGCCTTCTGCGCCCACAGTGGCGCCCGTTGACAAGGCGGCGCTCAATGTGGCCATAGCAGAGGCGGCAAAGATTGATCAGACAAAATATACGCCTGAAAGTGTAGCTGCCCTTAATGCCGCCAATGGTGCTGCCGTTGGCGTAAGAGACAATGCTTCGGCGACGCAAGCGCAGGTGGATTTGGCTACGACAAATTTGAACACTGCAATCAAAAATATGGTCTGGGTTGCCGATAAAACAGCTCTCAATGCCATTATTGCAAAGGTGGATGCTGTTGATAAAACAAAATACACCGATGAAAGTGTGGCAGCATTGAACACTGCCTATGGTGCGGCAGTGACCATAAGAGACACCAAGTATCCTTCGCAGCCCGATGTGGACAACGCCACAGCGGCACTGCAATCTGCCTATGACGGGCTGAAACTCTATGTGGCGGTTGCGGGGCTTGCCATCGATAAAGACACGTTGGAAATCACCGACAGCCTTTCGCCGATACAGCTCAATGGTGCAGTGGTTCCGGAAGATGCCAGTGTAAAAGGGATTGTTTGGTCTTCGAGCGATACCACCGTGGCAACGGTTTCCGAAACAGGACTGGTTTCGCCGTTGAAAAACGGCACAGCGGTGATTACGGCAAAAAGTGCGGATGGCAGAGTCACCATCAGCGACACTTGCGCACTCACGATACAATTAAAAGTGCCTGCCTCTACGACATACAGCTTTGATACACAACAGTCTGTTATCAGTAAGGTTCCGCAAAATACCGGCGTCGCGGATTTTTTAAGCCATATCATTTTGCCTGAAGGCACCACGGCACAAGTGCACAAATCAAATGCACAGGTAACAGAAGGCTCGGTGGCTACAGGCATGGAATTGAAATTTTATAAAGGTTCCGTTTTACAAGGTACCTATGACATCTCTGTTAGAGGAGACCTCAACGGTGATGGGATTACTTCGATATCGGATTTGGTGACCATTCGGGCACATTTGTTGGGAATACAAGAGCTTGCAGGATTAAAAAAACTGAGCGGAGATGTCAATAACGACGGCAATATCTCCATCAGCGATTTGGTTTCTGTCAGAGCATTTTTGCTGGGGCTGTAAAGAAAGGATAGAAACAGATGAAACAAAGACGGATTTTGAGTATAGTCATTATTATTATTTTGTTGTTGGTCATGGCGCCCATGCCGGTTTTTGCGGCATCGTCGTCGTTGTCGGGACCTCCTACCGTGCAAAATGGCGATGTCATCAGTGTCAGTTTGGTTGTGGGCAGTATGACCAATGTCTATGGTCTGCAGGGAACAGTCAGTTTTTCGGCGGATACCCTCACCTATCAGGGCAGCAGCCCGGGCGCTTCGGTTACCGTTAATCCTTCCGGCTCTACCATTCGCTTTACGGCTGAAAAATCAGACGGGTCCACGTATCCGGGCAGCTTTACGGTAGCCACAATACGCTTTACCGTAAAAGGCGGAGCAGGCAGTGCTGTTAACGTCAATGCGAGCGGTATTGTTTTATCCGTTAAGGACGGCGAAAATTATTCGGATCAGGCTGCCAGCGGAGCCAGTTATTCCAGAACCGTAACGGCGCCTCCACCACCGCCGCCCCCCCCCGCCACGCCGTCCACGCCGTCGACACCGAGTGCGCCAAGCACACCCGGTGC
>CALFLU010000051.1 GCA_937880125.1 uncultured Eubacteriaceae bacterium | reverse complement strand
GGCTAAAACTTACAACCGAAGCTGTGGGATTGGAGATGCGGCTATACATGTGTCCGTCTTTTTTTAAATCAAACAACGCTGCCAGTTCGTCGGCATTGTCATACTTATAGGTGGTGGATTGGGCGATGGGTGCAATGCGCGGCTCTCCGTTTTTAGCTTCATAGCCTGCCTGCACACACAAGGTGTCTATTTTTTGCTTTTTCATTTTTACATTCCTCTCTTTTTTGATTGACTCACTGCATGGGCTTTGAGCATCCGACGGCGGTGTTTTGAATAAAAAAAATCCCGCCCTTTCTTTGAAAGGACGGGATAAACCGTGTTACCACCTTACTTCGCTGTTGCCTCACAACAACAGCCTCATCAGATACCATCATATCTTATCTCTGTAACGGGAGAACCCGTATCAACCTAAAGCTTCCGCTCTCGGCCAATCCTAAAGAAAGACCATCTTCACGTGTTATCCGCCTGCTTCGTTTCACCGACCCGAAGCTCTCTGCAAGGCATCTGCAAACGCTACTCTTCTCTCTATGAAGTTTTTTGATTTGCCACATCATAACATATCGCCTGTTTTTCGTCAAGGGTTTTGCGGATATTTTGTGTGCTGTCGCCTTTGTTTTCTGTGTTGTTGTCACACTGCCAATCATAAACACATGGCGAGGAATATCCTTTTTAGCACCGCATCGTCAAAAAAATTAATTACATAAATATCTTCGCAGAAATCTTTTTTGTAGTATAATAGTATTATAATATTTAGAATAAAATTAAAACAAATAACGGAGGTATGTATGAATAAGATAAGAGAGATGATCCAAGAAGGCAAAAAACCCATCGGCACATTTTATGATTTGGGCGGACAGACCGCCGTGGAATGCATTGCACTTTCCGGCATTGACTACATCATCATCGACACCGAGCACGGCTCCATCGACTTGGAAACGGCAAAAATGGCCATTTGCGCGGCAGAATACCGCGGGTCGGTTCCTTTTGTGCGCGTCAAAGAAATTTCGCGTGCCGCTATTTTGAAAATGTTGGATGCCGGCGCAAAGGGCTTGGTTATTCCTTGCGTCAAAACCGTTGATGAAGTAAAAGAAATCGTTGAATACGGCAAATATTTCCCCGTGGGCAACAGAGGCTTTGCACATACGGCGGCGAGCGCTTTTGGCACCTCGGAATTTGCCGGAAATTTGGAAAAACATTTCCAACAATCCAATGAAAAAACATTATTGCTTCCGCAGTGCGAAACCGCAGAATGCTTGGAAGACCTCGAAAATATTGTAGCTATTGACGGCGTTGACGGCATTTTTGTGGGTCCCTTTGACCTTTCCATTTCCTTGGGTATTCCGGGACAGATGGACAATCCCATAATGATCGATGCCATGAAACGCATTCAAAAGGTCTGCAAAGACGCGGGCAAACTCTCCTTTATTTTCTCCGGTTCTGTCGAAGACAGCAAATTAAAACTTGGCTGGGGATATGATTCTGTTACCTGCGGCATGGACGCAATGTTCTTGCTCAACGCATACAAATCCCTCATTGCAGACATCAGAGCTTAATATTTGTTTTTGTTTCAACCATTTAAAAGGCTGCCTTAGGCAGCTTTTTTTATTGTCAAACAAAATATTTGCTCTGCGGCGCGTTGCAATTATGCTCAATTTGTGTATAATAATACTACTTTGTTGTAACGAAAGGATTGCTATGAATCCCTTGAAAAAAGCTTTTGCACATGCAGCGATTTCGGGTATGATTTTCGTTATCTTTATCGCCGTTTCGCTGTTTTTGGGTACCGATACATCGTTGGGAAAAATTGCCTGGTTTGCCTCTTGGCCCTTTGCGGCCTATGCCGCATTGCAGCTGTTTGTTTTGTTTCCGATTCATTTGATGCGCAATAAAAAAGCGCGCAATCTTTTGGATTTGGATATTGAAGAAAACCGACGCGACGCCGACGCACAGCTCGCAAAGACCTATCGAGAGTCCATCTATCCTCTTCTATCAAAAAATCATGCCGTAGCCGTTCTTCTTTGCAGGTACAAAGGCGGCATACCGCTTCTTGTCAAAGAGCAAATTTATGCTGTTTTAGCCAGCAACAACAGTCTCATTTTTGTGAGCCAAGACCCCGATGAAGTGCTGTTAATTTTGCGCTTTTCCGATATCGAAGACGTGGACTATCAATTGGTTGAGGGCGATGGCATGCCGATTCGCACCACCACCACCACGCGCTATTTGCAAGTGCAGGAAATCAGATATACCGTCACCATTCGCTACCGCGATAAAAAGAATAACCATATTCAAACCATGCATTTTATTTTTCCGAAAATCGACACCATTCAATATCCGCCCGATCAATTTCCGAACGAATACGCCTACCTGGTTAAACACGCCGCTCCGCGGGCACTGTTTAACGAAGCGGCATTGAGCAAATGCAATCTGTTTTCTTATATTGAAAGTCGCATCAAAAAACACTGACCAAGCGAAAAGCAGGCACCTTGCCTGCTTTTTTTATTAACTGTATTAACTGTTTTTATCGAATTTTTAAATTTGTTGTTATTTTTCATCGGCCAACACGGGCAGCGGAGAAGGGAAAAACGGCATCGGCTCAAATTTAAATTTGTTGCGTCTGTGCAGGTTGTCGATTTTTTCTTTTATTTTTTCGTCTTCACAAATCCCCTGTCGAATGTATTTGTTGAGCACTCGATAGGAAAAGCCAATATTGTCTTCATCGGTTTTGCCGCTTAGGCCGTCTGCCGGAACTTTTTTTGCCAAGGCAATGGGAAGGTTGAGATAGACACCCAGTTCCATTACCTCTTCACTGGTCAGTCCGCCCAGGGGCGAAAACGCACCGATGGCATCGCCATATAACGTGGTATAGCCAATCCATCTTTCGGAGAGGTTGCCCGTGTTTACGACACGGCTTCCTTCGATAGACTGTGAAATGGCATACAAGAGCGTCATGCGTATGCGCGGCGGCATGTTGATGCGCGTTTGTGTGCTGATTTCGTCAAAAAACGTGCCCTTCGGTTTTTGCAATGCCGCTGTAAACGCCTCTGCCATAGGCGAAATATCGCAGGTGACATGGGCAATATCCAACAACTCCACCAACTGATACGCATCGGCAATATCATCTTGGCGAGCATTGGGCATTAACACCCCATACACGTTTTCTTTGCCCACCGCTCTGACAGACAAGGCGGCGACGACAGAACTGTCTTTTCCGCCGGAGATTCCCAAAACAATTTTGCTGCCGCCGGATTCTTTGAGCTCCCTTTGTATCCAAGCAACCAATTCCTTTGTCAGCTTTTCCATATCTAACGTGCCGTTCATTTTTTCCTCCCGTTTATACCTTTATGCAGCTGTCAAAACCATCCTGCTTTTTTTAGGACTATTATAGCACGCTTGGGCTATTTACTGCAGTTGAATCTTGATAAAAACCGCATATTTTGTGGCAACACGCCACCCGTGGCCGCTGTCAATAGGGGCATTTTGTGGCATCGAAGCAAATATTTAAATCATTGACGCCGTCACGCACCTTTTCGATATGATACACGGCGCTCTCCTCTTGAAAACTAAAACGCAACGATTTTGTCAGTGATTCTCGGGGAATTTCAAAAACAAAGACGACTTTTTTTGTCTCTCCCTCCATCAAAGCATCTTTTTTTGTTGCATAAGTCTCATCATTTTGCTGCATGAAAGCAGCCACATCCTCGCTGTGTTCATACAGATTAAATTCGCGTTTTGCCGAATCCACCAGCACCACCGATAGCGGCTCATAACCCTCCTCAATTTGTTGCTCGACACCAATTTCCACCTCAGCCACAATAAAACGCGCTTCTGTTTCATAGGTGCCCCCAAGGCCCGTAACCGAAAATCCGTCATCGTACAACAGGGTTTTAATTTGGTACGACCCTAATGAGCCTGCTGTGTTTGCCTCATAGGTTACATACTTCTCGCTCTCTTTTCCGCAGGCTGCCAACATCAATATAACAGCGAAAATCAAAAGAACCATCCGCCCTATTTTTTTCATTTGTATCTCCTTCTATTCTATATCGCTGTGAGATAAAGTGATACGTCTTTATATTAGAATATTATGTTATATTAATATAATAACACAGCTTTGTGCCTTTTGCAACAAAAATGTTGTCGCTTTTCTGCTGTGCATAATAATATTTTTTATCATTCTTGCTTTCTGATAAAAACTATGCTAACATGCTTTTACATTCAAACTAATCAAACAATATATTCTTAGGAGGAATGGTCCCATGAAAGCTTCCCATATTAACGATACCACGTTAGTTACTTTGCCGGACGGATTGTATGAAAATGTTAAAGCACGAGTGCTCATCTCACCTCGTGACGGTTCTGACGAATTGGTTTTGAGATTATTCGAAGTAGGACAAGGCGGACACTCTGCCGATCACGCCCACGACTACCCACACTATGTCTATGTTGTAGACGGTCAAGGAATTTTGGAAATGGGTGACGACGAATATCCTCTGAGCGCAGGCTCTTACGCGTTTATCAACGAATCCGCGCAACACCAGCTGATCAATACGGCAACAGACGGCAGCGCGCTCAAGTTTTTGTGTATGGTTCCCCGCGAAGGCCACAAAGGTTTTCCGGAAGACGATGTAGAAGCAGCAGGTTCTTGCGAACTCTAAACATTGCAAAGAAAACAAAATACCACTCGATAATCGAGTGGTATTTCTTTTTATGCCGCAAGGCGTCGATTAAACAAATTTGATGCCGACACTTCCCAATCCCTGAAAACTCACGCAGAAATGGTCTCCTGCTTCCGCGGCCACCGCTGCCGTAACGGCACCCGACAGCACGATGCTGTTTTCTTTGAGCTCAATATCAAATTCTGACAATTTATTTGCCAACCATGCCACAGATGCTGCAGGATTGCCCCAAACCTCTGCGCCTGTCCCCGAACTGACCAGCTCTCCGTTTTTTTCCAATGTCATGCCCACAAGACGCATATCCACTTTTCGAATATCCGTCAGACGGCTACCCAACACCACCATGGCGCTGGAACCGTTGTCGGCAATGGTATCCGTCAATTTTATTTTCCAATCCTTAATACGCGTATCAATAATTTCAATGGCCGGCGCAACCCAATTGGTGGCGTTGTACACGTCCGCAATGGTCACACCCGGTCCTCTCAGTGTCTTGTGAATGCAAAACGCCATTTCTCCTTCGATTTTAGGAGAAATCAGGTTTTCCATTTTGCATGTCTGGCCTTCGAGTAAGAGCATTTTGTCGGTCAAATGTCCATAGTCCGGCTCGGTAATGCCACCCATTTGTTGCATGGCACGACTTGTAAGCCCGATTTTCATACCGATGAGCTTTTCGCCGTTTTCCAGTTTTTTCGCTACATTTTCCAACTGAATGGCATAGGCGTCCTCCACGGTAATATCCGAATATTGGTCGCTGAGCGGATCAATTTGATATCTCCCTTTTTCCGCCTGAAACAAATCTTCCGCCGCTTTTTTTCTGTCCATATTGGCCTCCTCGTTCGTTAATTTTCAGTATTATTTTCATAAAAATTTCTCATCAGAATTTCTCTGATTGTAACAGTATACCATATACCCCATTGATATGCGGAATACTTTTTTTTATTCTTTCTTTTGCCCTGTGTTTGCTGCCCATATACTTTTGTCGCCGTAGTCGACTGTTGTGCCACTTTCTTGATTCCATTGCCCAAGTCATGCTTTTGCCGATTGCATGAATAAAAAAGAACTGTTATAATTCTTTACATGTCTCATTACCCCCCAAGGAGGTGCGCACTATGAAACCGAGTCGTACACAAGCTTATGATATTTTACTCAAATACAACACCAGTCAAGCACTTATTTATCACGCATTGGCAGTGGAAGCCGTCATGCGTCACTATGCCGAAAAATTTGGCGAAGATGTTGAAAAATGGGGCGCCATCGGCCTTTTGCACGACCTGGACTATCAGCTCTATCCCGAACAGCATTGCCAAAAGGTTGTAGAACTGCTGAAAGAGGAAGATGTCGACGAGGAATATATCCGCGCCGTTCAAAGCCACGGCTACGGCATTTGTTCGGATGTTAAGCCTGTGGAAAAAATGGAAAAAATTCTCTACACCATTGATGAAATCACCGGCCTGATCAATGCCTGTGCCATCATGCGTCCCTCTAAGAGCGTACTGGACTTGGAATTGAAAAGCGTTAAGAAAAAATTTAAAGACCGCTCCTTTGCTGCAGGTGTAAACCGTGAAGTAATTCAAAAGGGCGCTGAAATGCTGGATATGCCCCTTGATGAGATTATCACCGAAACCATTTTGGGCATGCGCAGCGCAGCGGAAGAAATCGGCTTAAAGGGAAATTTATAATTTTGTCGCACGATTGGCAGCTTTTCGAGTGAAGAGCCCGAAAAAAATTGTTGCGCCGAAAATTGTTTTCCTGCTTTGGATTGTACGTTAAACACTATAAAAAGCACCCGCGGGTGCTTTTTATGATTTTTTGTTTTTATTCTGTTTTATATTTACTTGTTTCATAATCAAACACTACACTTCTGCCGTTTAAGGCAATGCACTCATATTCCGCATAACAACAATCAGGACACAGCACATAGCATACACTCATTCCCTCGACAACCTCTGTTTTATGCCACAATCCCATGCTTTTACAGACAGGGCACTGCGCGCCTTCATCCGCATCAGCTGCCGTGAGCACTTTTGCACAGGTCATATGGTCAATCATTGTTTTTACAAAGGGCTTATCTGCCATAGCCATCCCTCGCTTCCCATGAATGATTTCTTTTTTCTGTATAAAATATTATAACTTGTTTTTCCAGTTTTTTCAAGTATTCGTTTTCAAAACAATAAAAATGTTCTTTTTGCATTCAAATCAGTGTTTAAAAATCACGTTTTCAGCACTGCGAAACTGTAAATTTTTATACAAACTTTCTCCCGTCACACCCATAGGCCATAAAAAAGAAGAGAGGGTTCCTCTCTTCTTTTTATTTTTTCAACTTTTGTAAAATCTTGCTTCGAATGAACTGTCGTCGATTGTAACGTATCGGCCTTTTGCCTTGCCACTCGCCCAAATCCATATACATCGGATTGTATTGCTCATAGGCGGGCCAATGGGGCAGATCATCACCGTTGGGGTTTGCCGTCTTAATAAAGTTTGCCCAAAACTTGTTCATCGCACGTGCCAGCTCAAAGTCCACACCCCGCATATCGCGCCGACTGTAAGGCAGACACTGGAAAGTATAAAAATAGTCCGCCGAATGAATGGCGCCTATGTTGTCCTCTCCGGGCAGGCGCCTGGAAAATTCATAGACAAACACGTCTTTTCCGCCTTGTTGCGCTCTGAACTCGGCAAAGTCATAGACCCCTTGCTGCAAATTTTCGCTCATCAAACCAAAGAGCATTGCCGCGTACGCTTCTTGATTTTCCGTGGACGCCGCCGCCAGGTATTCTTCTGCATCCGCTCCATAATTTTTGCGCGCGCTTTCGATAAATTTTTCTTTTGGCGTACCAATATGAAACATTTGTTCTTCACTGGTGTTTCCGATGATATAAGGGATATTATGCACACGGCCTTCTTTGACGGCGACATTGATATCTTCCTTCAAGATGGTGCCGTCCACAATCGGAAAATAGGCCAACGTATCTTTTTCCAAAAGACGGCGCTGTCCTTCTAAAATTTCTTCAACGCTCAACTCGCGTGCCTGCTCTAAGGTTTCCACGCCCAATATTTCTTTAAGCGAGGCCTTGGCTTGCATGTCTTTTTTCGTGCGATAGGGAAAATCGAAAAACGGATAAAACCCGCCGCCGCTTTGCATGATGGCTCCGGCAATATCGTCTTGTGTCAGTGCCGTTGTCGTCAAAATCTGCACGCTGGTGGCACCAGCCGACTGGCCGCCTATGGTGATGTTGTCGGCATCTCCGCCGAAGGCAGCAATGTTTCGCCGCACCCACTTAATCGCAGCAATTTGATCCCAAATCCCCCAGTTACCCGAATTGCCGTCTTCGTTTTCTGCATCTAATAGCGGATCGGTAAAAAATCCCAGCAGTCCCACCCGATAATTGACGGAGACAAACACAATACCCTGTTTGGCGAAGGCATGACCGTCAATGTACATGGAATTTGAATAGCCGTACTCAAATCCGCCGCCGTAAATCCACACAAACACAGGCAGCTTGTCTTCCGTGCTTTGTGCGGGCGTCCAAATATTCAAATAAAGACAGTCCTCGGAATGCGCCAGGTCAAGCGGATAAAATTCCCGCTTCCAAAAGCCGTCTTTTCGCTTGGGCTGTACGGGTATTTTGCTGTAGGTGTCGCAAATTTTTTCTCCTTCCCATTTTTGGACGGGACGCGGAGCCTTCCACCTGTTTTCACCCACGGGGGGTGCCGCATAGGGAATGCCCTTATAGGTGGTAATGCGTTGATCCAGCGATTCTGCACCGCAAACAATACCGCCTTCTGTAACGGCTTTTTTGATCGTCATTTTTAGTTCCTTTCCGATGGGTTTCATCTAAAAATTTTTTATCTGCTTTTTATTTTCTCTTTTTATTATACTGGATTTCATGCCTCACCCACAATGCTTTTTTCAGTATACTCAAAACGTTTTTTAATCTTCCCGGATACGCAAAACAAGACCCGTCTCAGGGTCTTGTTTATTTTTCTTTAAAATAAAGCACACAGCCGTTGCTTATTGGCGCAATCAGTCTTCGTCTTCTTCCTCTTCTTCGTCCTCATCATCTTCATCGTCTTCGTCTTCATCACACCAGCAGTCGCACTCTTCGCAGCATTCATAGTACATTTCCGCGAATTCAAAAACGATATCCAAATTATCTTCTACAAATTCTTCCGATCCTTCAATAGCAATTTTGCCCTTTACCAGATCAATTTCAACTTTTGCTTTTTTTCCTGCCATGTCAGCACCCTCCGTTTTTATATTTTGTTCAAATTCAATGTGTCATGTCTAAGGATATTGTACCATATTTTCGGCCAAAAAAACGTCTTTGCGCAATATTTACAAAACCCTTTGTTATTCACTCAACATCTATTCGCTCAATTGTCGCAAGCGCCTTGTTGCGATAGGTCAAATCCCTGCGCTCTTCAAACCCCGCCTGCTCCCAAAAGGCGTTGCCATCTTCGTTTTTCGAAAACACCACCAACGCCACCTTATGGATACTTTCGCTGCGCAGCGCCTCTGTTGCCGATGCCACAAGCGCTGTTGCAATTCCTTGTCTGCGGTTGTTTTTTCGCACGGCCAAGTGATAAATATATCCCCTGCGGCCGTCGTGTCCGCAAAGAATCACACCGACCGCTTTTTCATTCTGCCGTGCCACAAAACACGTGGTGGGGTTTCGCCGCAAGAACCGCTCAAAACCTGCCTGCGAGTCGTCCACATTGTTCAACCCCATTCCGGGCGTGTTCATCCACAGTTCATAAATCTCTTCATAGTCTTTTAATTGCAGTTGCATAATCTCCATTGTGTTTTCCTTTTTGACAAATCTTTTCCCTATGGTTTTTTATTATAAAACAGACTTTTTTCATGTCAATAAATTTTAAATCCCGCTCCCTCCTTTACACGACATGTGCTATAATATTGTCATCGTTATCATCAAACAAAAGGAGATGAACCATGAATATTTCTTTCCAAAATAAAAACGTCGTCGTCACCGGCGGCAATGCAGGCATCGGCCTGGCAACAGCAACCGCCTTTGCGAAAAGCGGTGCCAACGTGGCTATTTGCGCGCGCCGCGAAGACAAGCTCAACAGCGCGGTTGAATCGCTCAAGCAATTCGGCACCAAGATATACGGCGGTGTGTGCGACGTGGGTGACAGCAAACAGCTTATGGCCTTTGCCGATGATGTTCAAAAGGCACTCGGCGGCATTGACGTATGGGTCAGTAATGCGGCCATCGGCCCTTCCGCAAAAATCATCGACACCCCCGAAGACATGTGGGATCAATACTTCAATGTCAATGTCAAATCCATCTATATCGGCGCGAAAATCGCGAAAGAAAAAATGACAAAGGGCGGTGTGCTCATCAACGCTTCCTCCTTTGCCAGCCTGATGCCCTCGGTCAACACCGGCGTCTATGCCGCGACGAAAGCCGCGGTAAGTTCGCTGACAAAAACATTGGCTTCCGAGCTGGCGCCTTATAACATTCGCGTGGTTGCCTACATCCCCGGCGTGATTCATACCGATATCAACCATGCCGCCATTGAAAAAAACAGAGACCAGATGCTCTCGGTCATTCCGCTGCAAAAGTTTGGCACACCCAATGACATTGCAAACGGCATCTTGTTCTTGGCTTCCGATTATGCGTCCTACATTACGGGTACCTGCCTAGAAGTAACAGGCGGCAAATTTGCCACGCAAAACCCTTCCGCTGCCTGGAACGACTGATATTTCCCGGGCAACAATTTTTCTGTTATGATACAAAATACCGCTACTGCGGTATTTTTGTTTGTCCCATAGGAAGCATGCTAGTTCGCTTCGTCAACTTTGATGTTTTTGTTATGCAAAACGATCCGTCATTGGCGCCATTGATTCTTTCATTGACTTTTATTCAGAAATTCTATATCGTAAAACTAACGCTGTCCGCAAAAGAAAGATACAGGCTATGAAACAATACGCACGCAGAACCTTCCGTCTCGTTTTCGGATTATTCGTATTGGCGCTGGGCTCCTTTTTGACCATCCAGGCCAATATCGGTCTTGCGCCCTGGGAAGCTTTCAGTATGGGGCTGTCCTATGCCACAGGGCTGTCTTTCGGCAAAATTGTGGTGCTCTCCGGTTTTGTCATTCTCATCATTGATTTTTTGTTAAAAGAAAAAATCGGTTTCGGTACGATTATCAATACCCTCTTAATCGGCAACTTTGTCGACCTCATCGCCTCTTTTAACATAATTCCGAAAATGACTGCCTGGGTTCCCGGCCTTATCATGCTGCTAATCGGGCAGTTTATAATCTGCATCGGCAGTTATTACTATATCAGCGCCGCATTGGGCTGTGGTCCGCGCGATGCGCTGATGGTGGCCATGGGCAAACGACTGCCCAAAGTGCCCATCGGCGCCATTCGCGGGGTTTTGGAAGGCTCTGTCTTGCTCATAGGTTGGCTGCTCGGTGCCAAAATCGGTATCGGTACCGTGCTGTCTGTGTTCGGCATCGGTTTTCTTGTACAGTTTACTTTTTATCTGTTTCGCTTTGATGTCACCGCTGTGCATCACGAAAACATTGCCGATACCATGCAAATTCTCTCCAAGAAAAAATCCAAGTGATCTTTTTTTCGGCCTTTCTAACGAGGATTCTCTTTGAAAACTGATGGAATATCACAAAATTTTATCTGCTCCATCACCTTTGATAAGCGCGATGCTCCTTGCGATTCATGCCGTTTTCTTGTACAATCAAAGGCAGTCTCTACTGTTCAAAGAGCTCTTTACCCCCTATGATTCCAATGAAAGGCGGGAAGTATGTTGCGTCTTTTTATCGCCGTTGAATTTTGTGAATCGGTAAAACAAGAATTATCTGCACTCGGCAGCCGCCTCAAGGCGCTGTCCTGCGGCGGCAACTTTACGGCCAGGGACAATCTGCACCTGACCCTCGTCTTTTTAGGCGAAGTTGCCCCTGCCCGCGTGCCTGCTGTTCTCGAGGTGATGGGTGATGCTGCCGGCGAGCCTTTCTCTTTAAGTCTATCGGGCCTTGATAAATTTTGCCGAAGAGACGGCGATTTATATTTTTTACCTGTAACACCCCATGCCGCGCTGACACAGCTACACGGCACACTGACTGCAAAGTTGACTGAAGCACAAATTCCCTATGATACCAAAGCTTTTTTCCCGCACATCACCCTTGCCCGACGCTGCAAGATGGCATCACACTTTTCACAGAGTGACTTTGCCGCTTTCGCCAAACCCGTCACGGTTTCGGTAAACCACATTACCTTAATGGAGTCTCAACGAAAAAACGGAAAACTTCTTTATAAGCCGCTGGCGAAAATGCCGCTGCTTAAGGAAAACCGGATGGAATAATAAGATAGCAGTATATAAAAAAGGCGGCAAATTTGCCGCCCGTTTCATTTCTTACTCTATTTTATGCGATTAAATCACCGGACCCAGCACATGAATGTCGATGGAACCGAAATATTGCAGCGCTTCGTTTTTCGTCATTTCCCCGTTGAGCACGCGCATAATCATCGCAAAGGTCTCCTCACCCACCTGGGCAATGGATTTTTCGCCGGTGATAATTTTGCCTGCGTTGATATCCATATCATGCTGCATATGTTCATAGGTTAGGGGGTTGCCGCATATTTTGACCACGGGCATCGAAGGAAAGCCCTGCGGCGCGCCGCGCCCTGTGGAAAAGCACATAAACTGCGCTCCCGTACAGGCCATGCCCGTCAAAATTTCGGGTTCTCTGCCCGGGGTGTCTTTGATCCAAAGACCCTTATGGTCTGTGACTCTGTCTGCGTAATCGAGTACCCCTTGTATCGGACGGCTGCCTGATTTGGCAATGGCACCCAGTGATTTTTCTTCAATGCTCGAAAGCCCCCCTGCGATATTGCCCGGGGTGGGTTGCCCTTCCCGCATATCACAGCCGACGCTCAGCGCCCTGTTTTCCATTTGCTCCACGATGTCCAGTATTTTGTTGCCCACCGTCTCGCTCACGGCCCTGCGCGCCAGCAAATGTTCCGCGCCGATAAACTCCGTGGTTTCGCCAAAGACCACCGTGGCGCCCAAATCCACGAGTTTATCGGAAATATAGCCGATAACGCAGTTGGAAGCCATGCCGCTGGTGGCATCCGAGCCGCCGCACTTGATGGCCATGACCACGTTGGATAAATCCACCTCTTCGCGCTGTAAAGAAGATATTTTTAAAACCAAAGACTGTGCGGCGTCAATGCCTGCCTGTATGGCTCTGCTTGTTCCGCCCAGCTGCTGAATGCGAATGATTTCCACGGGTTTGCCTGAAGCGGAAATTTCTTTCAGCATTCTGTCATGATCAGTGCCCTCACAGCCGAGGCTGACAATCAGCACCGCGCCCACATTGGGGCTCAGCCCGAGAGAAATCAGCGTGTCTGTGACGCGTTTCAGATCAGGCGGCAGCTGGCAGCAACCCTGGTGGTGAAAATATCCCACGGTTCCCTGCACCTGGCGCACCACGGCCTGTGCCACGTCGTTGGCGCAAACCACACTGGGAATGACGGCAACCACATTGCGTGAGCCTACTTTTCCGTCGTTTCTGACATATCCTCGAAAGTTCATTTTCTGCCCCCTTCCAAATCGCCGCGTCCGCGCATACTGTCTAAATTGTGAACATGCACATGTTCGCCTTTGACGATATCGTGAGAAGCAATGCCGATTTCTTCTCCGTATTTTTTAATCAACGTATCTTTTGAAATGTCTTCAATGGCCACTTTGTGCCCGTAGGGGATATCGTTTAAGACGGCTATCCTTTGGGCTTGCCCGTGTTGGTCACGCACTTCAATTTCTGCGCCTTTTTCAATGCCCTCGGCAAAAATCGTGGCAACATTGTCTGCATCGTGCACTTTTAGTCCCAGCTTTAACTCCATTTGTCTGCTTCCTTTCTTTTATATACTATATATACTCTCGCTTTTATTCTTTTACCGCAAGCACGGACACCCCGTCCGGTATCACCACAACGCTGGCGTCTTTGCCTTTGATTTCATAGGCCATTTCCAACGCCTCGTTGACATCGGACGCCGCAAGCATATTGGCCTTGCGAATCAAATCGTGATCCAAATAGTTCGTAACCACAATCAGCGGGTGCTTTTTTAGAATGCGGTTGTATATTTGCACACACCACTGTTCGGGAATGGTCTCTTTCGGCGGAATTTTGGATAACTTTTCTTCGATTTCTTCTAACGTGCCCGATGTAATGAGCTCGGCAAAATGCGTGCCGCCCATGCCGTCCACACAGGAGGCGCATATGATGATGACACCGTCGTCTCCGGCACACACCTGCGCGGTGGACACGGCCTTGGGCGCCTGATAGAGGTTTTGGTCCAGCGGATAGCCGCCGTTGGAGGTAATGACAATATCCCCCGTCACCGGCTCGCACTGCGACAGCGCGCGAATCCATTCACAGCCCGCCTCATGCGACTCAATCAAATCGCCGGCAAAGGCCGCAATAATTTTTTTATCCGCATCCAACGCCACGTTAAAGGTAAACTGCACGTTCATTTTTCGTGCCGCAAACACCATGTCTTCGTGAATGGGGTTGCGCTGCAGCACGCCGCCCGTGGAGTAAGGGCTGGCAATGGCTTTATACGAGTGGTTTTCATTCACCGTTTCCGCAGAGCATATGCCCGGCAAAATGCTTTTGCGTCCGCCGGAGAATCCCGCAAAAAAGTGCGGTTCAATAAAGCCTTCCGTAATCAACAAATCACACTCTGCCGCCAATTTGTGTACGTTAAAGTCGGCGCCGGAGGGCAGCGAACAAATGTGCACAAAATCTTCATCGGCAAAGGCGTCATTGATGACGATTTCTTCGTTTTTTACGATTTCTTCGCCAAACATCGCCTTTTGCTCCTCCACCGTCGTGGGGCGGTGCAAGCCCGTGGCAATTAAGATTGTAATATCCGCCTCGCTATTGCCGTCGCGGATTTCTTTGAGCAAAATCGGCAGCGTGATTTTGCTGGGTACGGCGCGGGTGTGATCACTGGTCACCAGCACCACTTTTTCTTTGCCCTTGGCAAGCTCGCTGAGCCGCGGTGTGCCAATGGGGTTATCCAGCGCTTGGCGCACCAATTCTTTTTCGCCTGCGCCGCTTTTGTATTCGTCGATTTTTGCGGTAATCACCGCAGCAAGGTTTTTTTCGTCGACATGCAAATCCATTGTCGACTTATAATATGGCATTTTGATTGTCTTCATGGCAATCCTCCCATTTTTTTCTCCCTTTTACTGTACCTTATATTATATCTGCTTTAAAGTGAAAATCCAACACTTTCCTGCAAACGAATTCATCTTCAGACACAAAAATACGCCGCTCACCATTTGTCTGCAAAACACCTTGCAGGCAACCAACGCGCACTGTCTAAACCCAGATATATTTGAAAATCAATAAAAATACGGGAACGACCACCAAAAGGTAAATAATCGTAGAATAAATAAACGAACTCAAGCACATCTCCGGCTCCAATTTATAGATTTTGGATGCCATGATCGCCACATTGGCGGCGGAAGATGCTGAGATGATAAAGATGGTTTTTAACATAATCGTGTCTTTGACAAACAAAAACGAAAGACCCGTTACCACAATGGGTACGACGACAAACTTGACGATGGAGACATCGCGTGCCACGAAACGGTATTCTTTGATTCTGGAAAAATCAAACATCGCCCCAATGGGAATAGCGGCCGTCCATGCCACGCTGTGCACAATGGGTTTGATAAAACCGTCCACGGCTGTGGGTCGGGGAATTTGCAGTGCCGCAAGCACCATGCCCAAAATCGTAAAATAAAGCGACATCTGGTTGAGTGAAAACAACTTTTTGAAAATGGAAACTTTTTCGGTTTTGCCCTCATGAAGCCTTTGATATTTGCCCGCAAAGGGAAAACAGTATCCGTAAATATAGATATTGCCCAATACCAAAATAACCCCGGTGTAGCCGTATCCCAACTCTCCCAGCATAAAAAACGCCGTGAGCGCACCCAACGTTCCCGCGTTAAACAGCGACATCGTCAGCGCATAGCTCCCCTGTTGCGCATAGTTGAAGTTGTATCTTTTTACGGTTTTTTGCGCAATGAGCATGGGAATAATCTGCATCAACAGTCCGGTAACGGGCAGCCAAATGATGGTGCGGTCAATTCTGAGTATCCATACCGAAAACAAACAGGCAAGGGGATAGAGAATCCATAAGTTGATACTGAACAAAAAGTCCAGACTGTTTTTTGTCAGTTTTGTATATTTTACCAAGAAATATCCAATAGAAAGGGGTAAAACCACATCATAAAGAAACGGCGCAAATTTGATCAGAAATTCCATGTCTTTCCTCTATAACATAATTTTTATTTCCCGCAACGCACCAAACAAATCATGGCTCTGTGCCGATTAGGAAATATTTCGTCTTTTCTCGGCTTTTTCGTGTTCACTTTTGCCAAATTCGCTGGCCTGCCCGTGATGCAAAAAAGCTTCTGCCGCAAAAGCGGCATCGCGCGTCTTTAGCGCATAGCACAGCACAAAATGTTCTTGGGGAACCGAAATGGTTTTTTCGTTTATCGCTGCATATTGCCTGAAAAACAACAATTTCGGTTTGATTTTTCGGTATTGCTCAATGATGTAGGGGTTGTGAGAGCACAAAATCACAAAGCTGTGAAAATCAATGTCTTCTTGGGTCACCACAACTTTTTCACTATCTTTTTTCCGCGCGTTGCGCCGGTAGGCTTCTTCCAGCTTTTGCGCCAGATCCTGCAGGTGTCTATGGTCTTCTTCGCTCATCTTCTGTGCTGCATGCTTTGCCGCCTCTGCTTCCAACAACATACGAAACTCCTGCAGCTTCACATAGTCATTGTAGTCACATATACCCACCGTGGCCTGTTTGTGGTATTTGGTATCCACCAAACCCAATTTTTGCAATTTTGTAATCGCTTCTCGCACAGGTGTTATGCTCACACCCATTTCTTCGGCCAATTGCGTCATGTTCAGCCGCGTATCGGGCTTAAGCCGCAAAGAAGTAATGTCCTCTATCAGCATATCACAAATGTCATCGGAAAGCTTCTGTTTATTTTCTTTTATTTCTTTCTCTTTTGCACTTTTCTTCGATGCTACGTTTTCGGTCTTGCTCTCATTTGCCTCATGTATCGTTTTTTGTTCTTGTTCGTCACCACGCATCGCTTTTTTGTAATCAATCGGAAACAACTTGCGGTGCCTGTCGACGGCCGATTGAATCAATTTATCATCTCCGCTCTTCAGCGCATCGCAAATCTCAAAGTGCTGTTCATTTAAATCTTTAATCGTGTTCGGGTCAATTTCCAAATAAAAATTCAGACGATGCAGGCGAACCAGCAGCTCTTTGTAAGCTTCGATCATATGCGGATTGCGAGCATGGGCGACAATGGCAAAATGAAAATTTTGCTCAAGGGCATAAATCTTCGCAATATCCTTTTGCGCATAGGCCTGCTCAATTTCCTTTGCGGCTCTGTGCAGCTGCGCATGGTCTGTCTCTTCCATCAACAACCCCGCTTTTTTTGCCGCAGCGATTTCCAGTGCCGTGCGCAGATGATGCCCGTTGGCATAGTCTGCATAGTCAAAGGGCGCAACAAAGGCGCCTTTGTTTTTTATTTTATAAACAAAGCCCTCTTTCTCCAGCCAATCCACGGCATTTTTTACCGGCGTTTTGCTGATTTGGCATGTATCGGCTATCTTTTTTACCGAGATCATCGCATGGGGCGGCAGGTGAAAGCGCACAATCATATTCAGCAAAATTTCGTATAATGCGGCACTCAAAGATTGAAAGGGATTTGCCTGTATTTTCTTTTCCAACGCCTTTTTTATATCCATAATTGTACTCGTCTCTTAAATTTAAGATTTTATTAAGATTTCTCGGTTCATTATAGCATAAATCTGTAATTTGTATAGCATTATTCATTGCCTTTTTTTGTCTTTTATGTTTTTTATCTCTGTTTTCAATTGATTTTTTTTTGAATCAGACTTTGCCTGCCCCATGGTTTTTTTACTCTTTTTTTGCCCTTATGGGACTTTTTTTGAAAAGACCTTCTCTGTCCCCTATACTGGGCGGGTAAAGTGATTACGCAGGCAAAACAACATCTATACGCAATTTTATGGCAGAGTATTTTTGTTTTGAGAGAAAAAGCAATTGATTATCTATTTCACGGTTTTGCATGCGTAACAGTCTTATACCATCCATAATAATTAAGGAGGAAAAGAACTGATTTATGGAAACTGTAAAAAAAGATAAGATGTTTACCTCGGTCAGCGTCGGCGCAGCCACGGTATGGTTTTCAACACACTGCGGTGCAGGTTTTGCCTCGGGCACACAAGAACTGCAGTATTTTGCAAACCATGGTTGGTGGGGCCCGCTGTTTCCGATTCTAACCATTTTCATTATTGCTTTGACCTATTATGTAGGTGTAGAAACCGCACGTCAAATCAATAAATATGACTATCATGCATGGTCAAAAGAAGCTTATAAGCCCATTGGCTTTGTAGGCAGTATCTTTATTGATATTTCAATTGCTTTGACGGTTATTGCCGCCACCGCTGCGGTTATCGCAGCAGGCGCAAGCCTTGGCACACAACAATTTGGCTGGCCGCCGATCGTGGGCTCGCTGTTGATGTTTGCCATTATCACGGTTTTGAGCATTTTCGGCGCAAAAGTCGTTCGAAACAACGCTATGATTATGACGGTGGGCATCATCGCCATCGTTTTACTTGTTTTAATCGCAGGGCTCATCAAATTTGCACCGGACATTGCGCGTCTCTTCTCTGAAAGATTTACAAACCCTGACGCTGCCAAGTGGAGCGTTACGGGCGCCAGCGACACCGTGCCGGCAAACTTGGGCAACTCGCTGTTGTGGGCACTGACCTATGCAGGGTTTCAAATGGGTATCATCGGCGCTTCGGCCGCATCCTTTCAAGGCGCAAAATCGAAAAAAGAATCCAAAGGTTTTGCTGTCCTCGGCTTTATCCTCAATGCCGTTATGCTCTCAGGGGTAACATTCTTGCTTCTTGCCGGCATGCCCGGAATTTGGCAAGATGAAGCCGCCAAAACACTGCCGACACTCTTCATGGTCAACCAACTTGAAATGCCGATTTTGACATTCCTTTATCCGATTATGCTTTTCTTGGCACTGGTAACCACCGGCGTCGGATTGGTTTTCGGCCTCGTAGAAAGACTCAATCCCTATCTGTTTAAGGGCATCAAAAACGAAATCGGCCGCAAAGCCCTCTTGAGTATTATTTCCATCGGCGTTTGCTGGGCAGTATCTCTCTTGGGCTTGATGTGGGTTGTTGCCGTGGCTTATAAATACCTCGGTATTCTCAACTGGTTCTTTGTTATTTTGCCACTGTGGTTCCTCGGCTTTAAAAATATCAAAGCGCGAGACAATGCAGCAAAAGAAACAACGACTATTCGTTCATAAATAAGAATTACTCTATTCGTCGATTGCTTAATATATATACATTTCTCTCTAACATTTAAGCAAGAAAAATGCTCCGTCCTCTTACCCGGAGCATTTTTCTTGCTTAAAACAGCTTCTTTTCGGACCGTCTTCACTTCCCTTCATCGCCGTTTTTTATTGAATCACCTATAAACACTTATGCTTTGATATTCTTATCTGTGCATTATTATTTAACCTTTGAATCGTTATCTTAAAGCTACATTAAATTTAATTCTCTTTTAAGACTACCTATATAGACTGTCTTTATTATTATGAAAACCATTTCATCCGTAGGGATATCTTTATACTTATCAATAAGGAGGTGAATACTGTTCCTTGTCGTTTTGACATTCACAAATATCCGAAAAGGGGCGAAACAGCCCTAATAACCTTTGGTTTAAATATTCTTAAGATAAAGATTTCGCAGCTTTAACCGGGTATTTTGTCTGCATTTAAAATAATCCCTGCAATTGGATCGAAATGGAAAAACCACAATAAAAGGAGAGAATCTCATGGAAACTGCAAAAGTTCAAAACAAAGGCAAAATGTTTACCAGCGTCAGCATTGGCGCAGCGGCGGTATGGTTCTCTACACATTGCGGCGCAGGTTTTGCCTCGGGTACGCAAGAATTGCAATACTTTGTCAACCATGGCTGGTATGGATTTTTGTTTCCCCTCCTCACCATTTTTGTTATCGCCGTCACCTACTACGTAGCTTGTGAAACGGCAAGACAAACCGATAAATGGAATTATCACGACTGGTCTTTGGAAGCCTACAAACCGGTGCAGTCGGTTTGGTGGATTTTTCTGGAAATCAGTATTGTCATCGGCACCATCGCAGCCACCGCTGCCTGCATCTCTGCAGGGGCAACACTGGGCAATCAGCAATTTGGGCTGCCCATGTGGGTTGGTTCTGTGTTTATGTTTGTCGTCGTAACCATGCTTTGCATCTTTGGTGAAAAAGTTGTGCGTGCCAGCGCAATGGCAATGACCGTAGGCATCATCGTAATTATGCTCATTATCGTCATTGCGGGCATTATCAAATTCGGTGACAACATTTCTTATCTCATCTCTACTAGATACGTAAACCCCGAAGCCTCCAAATGGGGCGTTACAGGCGCGCTGGGCACCACTCCCGCCAACTTGGGCAACTCACTGCTGTGGGCACTGACCTATGCGGGATTCCAAATGACCATCGTTGCAGGTATGTCCTCTTCTTTCAAAGGCGCAAAATCGAAACGCGAAACAAAAGGCGCCGTTATTTTCGGTTATGTTCTCAACGTCATCATGCTCAGTGGCGTGTGCCTTTTGATCATGGGCGGCATGCCTGAGGTCTAT
>CALFLU010000050.1 GCA_937880125.1 uncultured Eubacteriaceae bacterium | reverse complement strand
CTCATTTATTTTTTCGCATTCATCAAAATAGTTTCCAAACAGTCCTCACATATATATTTATTATGACTTTCATAATTCAAATCTTCCGCTTTTCCGCATAGCACACAGGTGGGTATCGACTTTTGCAAAATCAGTGTATTGTCGACCAGCTCCACACGAAGCCTGTCCCCTGTTTTCACATCCAGTTTCTTTCTGAAGTCCGATGGAATGACAATGCGCCCCAATTCATCAAGCTTCCTCGTTATATTTTCTTTCATAACTACTCTTTTCCCTTCCTCTTTTAAATACATTGTTGTCAACTGCAAAATTCGCGTAAGAACCATCTATCGTGAATGATATGGTTTACAATTTAATAGAGTAATCATAACACACTCACAATTCTATTTTCAACAACAATTCTGTTTTTTTATCGGCAATTTAATGCACGCTGCCATAATCTCATTCCCGATATGAGAGAATAAGACACCCTCATAGGCAAACAGACTCGTTTGTCAGGCTTTTCCGCTGCAGTTTAACACATTGCGCATTTTGTGCGCAACCATTTCGGCAATGGCATCTCGCGCAGGCGCCAAATATTGTCGCGGGTCAAACACGGCAGGTTGCTCAACAAAAACCTTGCGAATCGAGGCCGTCATCGCAAGCCTTAGGTCCGTGTCAATGTTGATTTTGCATACCCCGTATTTGGTTGCACGCAACAACATCTCTTCAGGCACACCTTTGGCACCGGGGATTTTTCCGCCGTATTGATTGTTCAATGCAACAAATTCTTCCGGCACAGAAGATGAACCGTGCAACACAATAGGAAAGCCCGGAAGCAATCTGGATATTTTTTCAAGACGATCAAAATCCAACTTCGCTTCGCCCTTGAATTTGTAGGCACCATGACTTGTGCCAATGGCAATAGCCAAAGAATCCACGCCTGTTTTTTCCACAAACTCAGCCGCCTCATCCGGATCGGTAAACATGGCATCGGCAGCCGAAACATTGACATCATCTTCAATACCGGCCAACTTGCCCAACTCCGCTTCCACCACAACGCCTCTGTCGTGGGCATATTCCACCACCTGTTTGGTCAGTGCAATGTTTTCTTCAAGCGAATATTTGGATCCGTCAATCATAACAGAAGAAAAACCGTCGTCAATGCATTGTTTGCAAATTTCAAAGCTTTCTCCGTGGTCCAAATGCAGCACCAAATCCCAGCCCGTATCCTCCATTGCCGCTTCCACTAATTTTTTGAGATACACAGGTGAAGCATATTTTCGCGCTCCTGCCGATACTTGCAAAATCAGCGGTGATTTTTCTGCTACTGCGGCTTTCATAATGCCTTGAATAATTTCCATATTATTCACATTAAACGCGCCCACAGCATATTGCCCTTCATAAGCCTTGCGAAACATCTCTTTTGATGTCACCAGTGCCATTTTTTATCGCCCCTTTCCGTTTTGTTACTTTATGCATATATTATATCACTTTTTATTTGAGATTGCATCAACAGAGAACACAGCTCTTGTCTGATTATATTTTTGTCAAACACCGTCCCTGCCGGGTGCCCTCGCATCGCATTTGCTCTTCAATTTGCATTAAAACTTTTCGCCAACTTTGATTCCAGTTACAAAAAACACTCTTCTCCTCTGTGACTCTGGACACAATTCGTTGCATGGCAACAGTGGGATCAATGTATTCCAAAAGCAAAATCGTGCGCGTGATGGTCTCTTCCAAAGAAAGCATCTTCAGGGTTTTTTCGTGATACATTTTTTCCAAGACCGTTCCTTTTGCCACATACAGCGTGTGAATCTTTGCCGAATCAGCACGCAGCGCCGTAATCATTTTTCCTGTTTTTATCACATCTTCGTTGCTGTCCCAGGGCAAATTGACAATAACATGCAAGCAAAGTTCCAACCCCGCCGCTTTAATTTTGCGTGCGCTTTGCACCACATCTTCTGTTGTATGCCCCCTGTTGAGGATGCACAATGTCTCGTCGTTTGCCGACTGCAGACCTATTTCGACAGAAATATCCAAACCGTATTGTGCTTTGAGTGTTGTCAAAAAATCAAGGTGTCTTTCTTCAATGCAGTCAGGGCGCGTAGAGATGGCAATGCCCACGCAATCTTTCAGCTTTGCCATTTGTGTCAAATATTTTTTAAAGTCATCAAAGGGCAGATAGGTGTTGCTAAAGCTCTGCAAAAAGGCGATATATTTTTGCACACGATATTTTTTCTGCAGTATTTGCTTCATGGCATCATACTGCACGGCAATATCGATGTGCTGCGCCATATTTTCGTGTCCCGAGCCGTCTTCGGCACAAAAAATACACCCTCCGTATCCTTTGGTTCCATCTCTGTTCGGACAGTATGAGGGTATATTTATCGGTATCTTATATACTTTTTCACCATATTTTTCTATCAGGTATTGAGAATACCTGAAGTAGGGAAAATCCATTTTTTACGCTTCAATCACTTCTTTAATGGCTTGGGGAACTTCAACTGCGTTGATTGTAAAAATAACGTCCACATCAAATTTATCGGACAGTTTTTTCACCGCTGCAAACAAATCCACCAACTCCGCAGTATCGTTGACTTTTGAAATTTGCTCAATATCGTCCAAATAAATTTTGCCGATATCATAGTTGCCGCTGATAAGCCCGCCCAAAAATCCGAAAAACATTTCCCATGTATAAATATAAAACTCGGAAAGATCGACAAATCGAATGCTGTTGCCCACTTCCCTCCTGTTTTTGTCACTTCTATCTATAAAGACCAAATTCATTTCATCTTTTGCCGCCTCTTCATTGGCGGCAAAAGATAAAATGAATTTG
>CALFLU010000049.1 GCA_937880125.1 uncultured Eubacteriaceae bacterium | reverse complement strand
GATGGGGCGTGAGAAGGTGGGAATGTCTTCCCAGGCGCGCAGCATATAAAACTGACCCGCCGCTACTGATTCGTTTGCGCCAACGCGCATACGAAAAACGTTTTCGCCAATAGGTTTGTTTTCGATAATCAAAGCCACTTTACAATGTCCTCCTTCATCGTCGCTACCGCCTGTCGAATATATTCTATATAGTCCGTATCTTCGCTTTTGCCTTTGTGCGCCGTGATGATGCCTCTGGAAGAGTTGACCACGCCGCATATTTTGTCTTTAAAAATCTCGGCAATGTCCTTGCCCGTTCCCCCTTGTGCGCCGTAACCGGGAATTAAGAAAAACGTATGGGGCATCTGTTTTGCGATGCGCACAAACTCTGCGGGATAGGTCAGCCCCACCACCGCGCCGATGGCGCTAAAGCCTTCTTCACCTACAAAGGCCGCTGCCCACTGTTCTATTTTTTCGCCAACCAGCTCATAGAGCGGTCGGTTGTTGACGTCTATGTCCTGAAAGTCCGCCGAGGAAGGGTTGGAGGTTTTTAGCAGCAAAAACAACCCTTTGTTCTTATCTTTAAGGTAAGGATAATAGGGCGATACCGCATCTTGTCCCATATAGGCGTTGAGCGTCATGTAGTCCGACTCAAAATCTCCTTCAAAATGTCCCTTTGCGTACTGCGCCGCCGTGGAGGATATGTCCCCTCTTTTCACGTCCGCAATGGCAATGGCGCCCTTCTTGCGTATATATTGCATGGTTTTTGCATAGGCAATCATGCCGTCGATGCCCAGCGCTTCATAAAAAGCCACCTGCACCTTAAAACAGGCAACGTCCTCATGCACCGCATCAATAATTTGTCTGTTGAATTCATATATTTTTTCGCCGTCGGAGTGGTCCTTTTCGCTGATGCAGGCGGGCAGGTGCTCTGTTTGCGTATCCAGTCCCACACAGATCGGCGAAAGCGCAACGGCTTTTTTATAAAGTTTGTCCGCTATCATATTTCATCTCTCCTCTGATATAGGTGCGCAAAATTTTCCCCTTGATATCCCAGCCGTCAAAGGGCGTGTTGTTGCTTTTGGATACAAACTCATTCTTATCTATCTTTCCTCTTGTCTCAACGTCCGCCACAATCAACGTGGCCTCTCTGCCCTCTTGCAGCACGGCAGGCTGCCTGCCCACCAGACGATAGGGCGCAGAAGATGTCAGTCGGCAAAAATCTTTCATGGAAAGAGAAACATCGCCGTCAAAGGCTTGCAGGTACATGCCGAAAGCCGTTTCAATATTGCCGATACCCGGCGCGCCCGCGCGCTTGTCCTCTTCGCTGTGCGGCGCATGGTCACTTGCCAGCATGTCAATGGTACCGTCTCTGAGACCTTCCATCAACGCCGCATGGTCACGACAGTTTCCGATGGGCGGATTGACCTTATAGCCGATGTTTCGCACAAAGGGCAGCTGTGAAGCAACGTTCTCGTCCGCCTCTGCGGCAAAGACGTGGTGCGGTGTTACCTCGCAGGTCACAGGCAGGTTTTTCGCCTTCGCCGTGCGAATCATCGCCACACTGTCCGCCTTGCTCACATGGCAAATATGAAGCGAGGCGCCTTTGATTTTTTCCAGCAGGCGCAGATCCCTTTCGATGAGTTCTTCTTCGGGCTGGCAATGTGTTGCCAGTACAAAGCCATATTGTGCGCTTGCCTCAAGCGCCTTTATCATAAAACTTTCCGAAAAAATGCTGTTGCCGTCGTTTGAAAACAGCCTTGTCCCCATGGACAAAGCCGCTATATCCACCAATTCTTCATCGCGCAGTCCTGTGCCGATTGCCGCAATTTGCATGTAGTCACACAAGTTCGCACTTTTGCCCTTTGCGTTGTTGGCCTCAATCACAGCAAGGCTGTCCGCCACGGGCAACGTGTTGGCCATTGCCGCCACAAAGCCGTATCCGCCTTTGACAGCCGCGCGAAGCCCTGAGAAAATATCTTCTTTGTATTCATAGCCGGGTTCGCGAAAATGACAATGCACATCAGCCATTGCAGGCAACACAGAGCGTCCCTGCAAATCAACGAATTCGGCAACATCACCCTGCTTAAAGTCTATTTTGTCTGCCACTTTGCAAATGATACCGTCCTTGACCCATATGTCACCGAAACGGTCGGCCTTCCCGTCTGTGATACGCGCGTTTTGAAATAAAATATTAGAAAGATGTTGTTGTATCACAATACTCACACCTGTATTCCTTTGTTTTTCTATCGATTAAATAAAATTTAATATCGTCGATTTTTTGATATTTGCTGATACATCGCGGATTTTTGCATTCTAAGATGCCTTCCACCACTTCGGGCAACTGCAGTTTTTCTTTGCGCAAAAGCACACCGTCTTCCACAAAATTTACGGTGACATTCGGGTCAATAAGCCCCAGCACCGTCAAGTCCAAATTGATGTCCGTTTCAATCTTAATCAAGTCTTTTTTCCCCATTTTGCGGCTGGGCACGTTGCGCATGAGCACCACCACGTCTTCCAACTCATCCAGACCCAACTGGCTGAATATTTTGTATCCGTGACCCGCCTCAATATGGTCTATGACAATGCCTTTTTTCAATCTTGATACATTAATCATTTTTCTACTCCAATCCCAGCAGTTTTATAATCAGCGCCATGCGCACATACATGCCGAATTTTGCCTGGTGAAAATAAACGGCGCGTTTATCGTCGTCCACTTCTTCTGCAATTTCGTTTACACGGGGCAGCGGGTGCATGACAATCATGTCCTCTTTTGCCATGAGCATCTTTTCCGGTGTCAAAATAAAGTAGTCCTTGAGCCGCAAATACTCGTATTCACTGACAAAGCGCTCGCGCTGCACGCGTGACATATAGAGAATGTCCGCTTCTCCGATGGCCTCATCCAAACTCGTGGTCTCCCGATAGGAATCCGGATCCAACAAGTCTTTAATATAGCGGGGAATGCGCAATTCTTCGGGTGAAATGAAAATAAATTTTGTGCCTTCATAGCGATGCATGGCTTTGACCAGTGAGTGAATAGTACGGCCGAATTTCAGGTCGCCGCACACGGCAATACAGTGATTTTTCAGGCTTTTTTTATAATGGCGAATCGTCAGCAAGTCCGTAAGCGTCTGTGTCGGGTGTTGGTGCCCTCCGTCGCCTGCGTTAATTACAGGCACAAGCGCATACTTGCTCATCAGTTTTGCCGTCCCCTCTTGGGGGTGACGCACCACCACAATATCCACATAGTTGGAAATGGTGATGATGGTATCTTTCAGCGTCTCGCCTTTGGCAACCGAGCTGGTGTTGGGATCCGAAAACCCGATTACCTGCCCGCCGAGCCGAAGCATCGCCGCATCAAAAGAAAACTTTGTTCGTGTCGAAGGCTCATAAAAAAGACTTGCCAACAGCTTATTTTTACAAATTTCGGAATAATTTTCCGGTTTTTGAATAATGCTGTCAGCAAGTCCGAAGATTTCTTCCAGTTCGTCAATGCGAAACTCACTCGGTTCTATTAAGTGCCTTCCTTTTAACATTTTATCCTCCGTTTTTCTGCGATTTACATAAAAAAACATGCCTGTAAAGGCATCAAACAATCATTATTTGTTTATAACGCCTTTTTGCTTTAGATACACCTCTAAACAAAAGCATTATTTTTATAAATAATATATTAAAACTATGCGAATGTCAATTTAAATGATATAATATTTACAAATAATTTCAGGAGGTGACACAGCATGTTTTTTACAACTGCACTATTGAACGATGAGCCCAAGATTATCGTTGCCAACCAAGCCAGAGATAAGTTCTTTACGATGGACACACTGGCAGAGCAGCTCGACTTTGAGCCTTATTTTGACTTGCTGCAATTTATCGATGAACACGACGAGGCCATCATCGACCAAATTCGCGAAATCATCGAATCCGACGAGGACGGCGATATTGAGGATTTGTCCTCTGTGACATTGCTTCCCGCTATTCCCTATCCTTTAAGAAATGTTGTCTGCTTAGGCAAAAACTACAAAGATCACGTTACGGAAATGGATGCCAACGAAGCGCTTCCCCCTGAGCCGATTTATTTTTCCAAAGCGGCATTTTTTGCCTCGGGCCCCGGAGATGAGGTCAGCGTTTATGCAGCGCAGGATCGCACCGCCGACTACGAAGTAGAACTGATTGTCGTCATCGGCAAAGAAGCCACTGATGTTGCAAAAGAAAGCGCTGAAGATTATATATTCGGCTATGCCGTCGGAAACGACTTTTCCATTCGCAATACCCAACTCGGCCGCGGGCAATGGTTTTACGGCAAAAGCTATGACGGCCATTTTGCAATGGGTTACTGGATTGCACACAAAAGCATGTTCCCGCTCCCCATTGAGCTGGATATTCGCTGCTTCGTCAATGACGAGGAAAGACAGTCCTCCAACACCAAACATTTTATTTTCGACATCCCCACCGCACTCAACGACTTAACCAAAGGCGTTACACTCTATCCCGGCGATATGTTGATGACAGGCACCCCTGCAGGGGTTGGCGCCGCCTTCAACCCGCCCAAATTCTTAAAAGCCGGCGATGTGGTTCGATGCGAAATCCAAGACCTTGAAACTTTCGAAAACGTAATGGTCGACTAAATTGCTTGTTTCACCAAACAAAAGAGCTGACAGACTGTCAGCTCTTTTCTTGTTTATCTGTTTATTGTTATCCTTTTAAAATAGCTTTCGCTTTTTCGTCGCCTACATCTGCAATAAAGGCAATACCCGTTTCTTTTTCGGTTTCTCTGTTCGCAGAATAGATGTCGCTGCGATCAAGCTCTGTGATTGAAAACTTGCGCAGCCCTGCCAAAAACTGTTGGAGCCCGGCAGCCAATTTGTCTGCCATGGTCCAAATGGCAATGGCACCATAGGGCATGGTTTTCATGGCATCAGCACCAACCACCGACTGCAGGTCGTAGTATCCCGCAAAAATGTCTTCCGCTGTTGTGCCGTGTTCCAAAACAGACTTGGGAAGTTCGCTCCAGTTGCCGTTTACCGCTGCTTTTCGCTCGGGTTTGAGCACACCTTCAATGTTGCTGCCCAAAAATCCGGGAATCATCACCGATCTGCCCAGGCACACCAGTTTCGTGAACTCTCCGCCCAAGGACAGCGCTTTAATAATATGGTCTTCGCGTGCCAGTCCGCCGCCAAATGCCATATCCACAACACGCTGACCCGTCGATTTCAAGATATTTGCATATTCATAGGCTTTTGCATGGAGCAAAATAGAGGGCACACCCCATGTTTCCATCATGTTCCAGGGGCTCATGCCTGTGCCGCCGCCCGCACCGTCAATGGTCAGCAAGTCCAAATTGGCTTCGGAGGCAAATTTAATTGCCATAGCCAAGGCTTCCATGCCATAGGCGCCTGTTTTCAGCGTAATGCGCTTATAGCCCAGACCTCTTAAATATTCTACTTGCTTCATAAACGCCTCTTTGGCCTCATCCACATCAGTGGCCTCTGTAAAGCCCAGTCTGCTGTGACGCGCAAAAGACTTAATGGCGCCGTGTTTATATCCTTCAATAACTTCGGGTTTTGTGGGATCCGGATCCACCACATATCCTCTGTGCTTTAAAAACGTGGCATAATCAATGTCCGAAACTTGAATTTCGCCGCCGATGTCTTTTGCACCTTGGCCCCATTTGAGTTCCATGATAATATCGTCGCCGTATTTGTCGATGACATATTTTGCAACACCGTTGCGCGCATCTTCCACATTCATCTGCACAATAATCGCGCCGTAGCCGCTGAAATATTTCATATAGGTTTCAATTCTGCGATCCAACTCAGGAGCTTTGATTACTTGCCCGTTTTCGATAACAGCCTGCTTGTCGATTCCCACAACATTTTCGCCGATAACGACCGGAAAACCCACCAGTGCTGCTCCGGTAGCAAAGGATTCCCAGTATTTTGCCGCGATAAAAGTGGAACCCAGCGCACCTGTCATAATCGGCAATTTCACTTTTGTTTTCATGTTATAGCCGAATTCGCTCTCCAGGCTCACATTGGGGAAAATACAATCATCGGCCGAATTGCTCAGTCCATGCGCCGCTGCGTTTGAACCATAATTATAGCCCTGAATCCTCAGGTTATTATAGTTTACACCCACATGGGTCGTGTTCGAACTTCCTGACGTAATGCGCCCGAAATCTCTGGGATACAAAAGCTTTCTGCCCTTCAGACAAGCCGTCCATGTTTCGCATTTGCCTTGACAGTCTGCTCTGCACAATGTGCAAAGTCCTGATTCTGCAGGATTGCCTCGATTGGCGGTTCCCAACGCATCGTTTGTTTTTGGCCATTGAATCATAATTTTTCAGCTCCTTTATCTTTTGTTAAAAATCTATTTTTTTCTATGGTTATTCAATGAAAAAAAATATTTTTTTTCATTATCTACCACTATTTTTTATCTGTCAATTAAATTTTTTAAAAATTCAAATTATTTTTATTCGTGCTCCTCATTGGTCAATACACGCACACGCACAATGCCGACGATACTTTTTAATTTTTCTGTAAGCGATGTGTGCACGTCACTTTCCACATCTATAACCGTATAAGCCCATTCCCCTTTGGAGTTGTTGACCATGTTGGTGATGTTGATGCCTTCCGCGGAGAGTATCTGCGTAATTTGCCCGATCATATTGGGGATATTTTTGTTGTGTATCATAATTCGGTTCTTGGATTTCAGCGGCCCGATAAAGGTTTCGGGAAAGTTCACCGAATTGATGATATTGCCGCTTTCCAGGTATTCTTTCATCTGCTGTACCACCATTTTGGCACAGTTGATTTCGCTTTCCGGTGTGCAGGCACCCAAATGCGGAATGCTGAGCACCTTGGGCTGGCCCATAATTTCTCTGCTCGGAAAGTCTGTGACGTATCGCGCAATGGTTCCGTTTTCCAAATACTCAATCAAGTCCTCGTTGTTGACCAGCCCACCCCGGGCAAAGTTCAGCAAACGCAGCCCTTTTTTCGCTTTTTTAAACTGTTTTGCATTGACATAGTGCTTTGTTTTTTCCATCAAGGGCAAATGCAGCGTCACATAGTCGCATTCGGTAAATAATTCTTCCAAAGACACCGCACGGCGCACCTTGGGCGAAAGCCCCCAGGCCGATTTGACCGAAATAAACGGGTCATATCCATACACATTAACATCCAGCGAAATCATGGCATTGGCCACTAACACCCCAATAGCTCCCAGCCCCACGACACCCAGAGTTTTGCCCGCAATTTCAGGCCCTACAAAGCGATTTTTGTTGTCTTCCACCGCGCGCTCAATATCGCAATTGGCGTTTTCCTGCCCATAAAGCCAGCGCATGCCGCCAATGACATCTCTGGATGCCAACAACATCCCTAAAATCACCAACTCTTTGACTGCATTGGCATTGGCACCGGGTGCATTGGCAACCACGACACCCTTTTGTGTAAAGGCCGGAATATCAATATTGTTTACCCCTGCGCCTGCTCTGCCGATATAGAGCACTTCATCGGAAACATCCGCCTCTGTGATTTGCTTACTGCGCAACAAAAGCGCTTCATAATCCTCATCATTTTCCACAATCTCATACAATTCTTTGTCAATCAAAGACAATGCTTGCGGTGTAATATTATTAAAATACGATACTCTGTACATATTCCTACCTGCCTGCCTCATATTTTTTCATAAATTCTATCAATGCCTGCACCTGTTCAATGGGTGCCGCGTTATAAATGCTCGCTCTGATTCCGCCCACATCTCTGTGACCCTTTAAAAACATCAGTCCGTTTTTTTCTGCTTCTTTGGCAAAACGCGTGTCTTCTTCCGCATCAGGTAAATTAAAGATTACATTCATCAACGAACGGTCACTATCTTCAATATTATTTTGATACAGACTGCTGTTGTCAATAAAGTCATAGAGAAGTGCCGCTTTTTCTTTGTTGCGCACCGCCATTTGTGCAACACCGCCGTTTTCTTCAACCCACTTCAATACTTTGTTCAACACATATACCGCAAAGACAGGCGGCGTATTGAGCATAGACTGCTTAGAGTGCATCAGCTTATAATTCAGCATGTCCGCAATGTTTTTCGGACTTCTTTCCAGTAAGTCGTTTCGAATAACCACCACGGTCACGCCGGCAATGCCCATATTTTTTTGCGCACCCGCAAAAATCAGACCAAATTGTTCCACATCATACTCTTCACTGAGAATATTCGAAGACATATCGGCCACCAGGGGCAAGGGTGTGACAGGAATTTGCGTCGGTCTGATTGCCGTTCCCTCAATGGTGTTGTTGGTGCAAAGATAGATATAGTCCGCATCGTCCGACACTTTCATCTCGCTCAAATCGGGAATTTTGCAAAAGCCGTCTTCTTCTCCGCTCGCCACAATAACGGCTTGTCCTGCTTTGTTGGCTTCGGCAATGGCATATTTTGTCCAACTGCCCGTGTGAATATAGTCCGCCTTACGGTTTTGGCCAAACAAGTTCAGCGGCACAGCGGCAAACTGCAGCCTGGCGCCTCCTTGCATAAATAAAACCGAATATTGTTCCGAAATGCCCATGAGCTTTCGCAGCAACGCCTCTGTTTCATCAAAAAGCGCAATACAAGGTTTGCTGCGGTGGCTGATTTCCATCACAGACATGCCCATGCCTTCGTAATTGAAGAGCTCCGTTTGGATTTTCGCGAGTACTTCTTGCGGCAATACAGCCGGTCCCGCCGAATAATTATACACTTTATTTTGCATATTTTTTTGTTCACTCCTGTCTTAAAAAAGACTCCTTTTTTCTCTGCAAAAGGTTGATATCCCTGAAAACTACTCCGCTATTCTAACACAATCCGCTCTATTTTGGAAGGTCATCTTTGTCGTCGGATATGCTGTAATCAGCATTTTCATACATGTTACCGTTCTCATCTTTTTTTCGGTAGCGATTCAGACTGTGGCGAAGATAATAAATGACCAAAAAAAACACGGCGGCATCGTCAATAACAGCAAAACCCAGCACGGGTGCCGGGATCAAATCAATGGGCGAAAGAATATAAATGACTGCAAAAACGAAAAGAAATTTTTGTCATTTTGCAACCTGCTTATCTCGCAAAAATTGTTTTGCGTAGCGAAGGTTTCCAATCATGATCCACAGTTTCATTTTATTACCTTTTTCGCCTGTCTATATTACGCTCATAAAACGAATCCACTTGGCGTTTTTGCTGTCGCTTTGCAATTTTACGCGTGTAGTTTGTTTTTTCCGGCAGACGAATGCGCTCTTTGAGCTGGCGCATCTGTTCTTTTTCTCGCCGCAGCGCCTTGGCATCCATAGCTTTGCGGTAATATTCATACCCGCCATATCCTTTGCGCTTCAGCATTTTTTCGATATTTTCGTTGACCGAAACAAAGTAAATAACCGTAAAAACACCCACCGCCGCAATAAAAATACACAACAGCAAAATACCGAATACTTTTTCCATATCTTGCTCCTCTGAATCTATAAAAAAACAGGATGTCTCCTGTTTTTTGCTTTTATTGGGCTATCATCTCTCGTGTGATGTCGCCGATTTTGATTTTTTTAGCTCGGATATCATTCTTCAGTTCTATGATTTTTTGTGTGTCTTTGTACTTTCCCTTTGCCAGTTCAGCACCCAGAGTCTTCTGGAGCTTTCTCAATTCTTTTTTTGCAGAAATCAATGTTGTTGCGTCCATTGCTCCACCCCCTTTTCGTTAACGTTGCTCTATTATACTATATTAAGCAAGCCAAGCGCAAGGTTTTTGTTTATTAAATTTGAGACAATAAAAAAGGCATGCCGTCTTTTGCATGCCTTTTCGTTTTTTTGTTTAGAGATATCCGTCTTTTTTTGCCTGATGCGTCAATTCATCTCTGAAATCCGGATGTGCAATGGCGATAAGCGCTTTGGCTCTTTGCATTCTGGATTTGTTTTGCAAGTCCGCAATACCGTATTCCGTAACAATATATTGTACGTCGGTTCTGCCTGTGGTGATGATGCCGCCTTCGGGATGGCTCATGACGATTTTAGAATTTCTCGTTCCGTCTTTTTTCACGTTGACCGAATGCGTGGCGATAAAAGATTGTCCACCCTTAGACATTTGCGCGCCGCGCACAAAGTCTACCTGTCCGCCGGTGCCTGAAAATTGTGTCTTGCCGAGTGCTTCCGATGCCACCTGTCCGGTGATATCTATGCTCAGGCAGGCATTTACGGAAACGAAATTATCATGCTTTGCAACGAGATAGGGATCGTTCGTGTATCCAAGCGGCATGGAGAAAACTTCCGGATTTTCATGGATATAATCATACATATCCTGGCTGCCAAGGGCAAAGCCCAAAACGGATTTGCCTGTATGGATGGGTTTTTTGCTGTTGTTAACCGCACCGTTTTTTTGCAGATAATACATGCTTTCCGTGTACATCTCCGTATAAATTCCCAAATCTTTGTGGTTGATTAAGCTAAAGCCCACCGCATTGGCAATGCCGCCGATGCCGATTTGCAAACATGCGCCATTGGGAATGCGCTCAACAATGTGCGATGCCACTTGCTTATCAAGCTCTGAGGGCTCACCCGAGGGCAGTGTCGTGGGCGGTCCGCTCTCTTCGCAAACCGCGTGTACTTTTGAAATATGAATTTTGTTTTCGTCTGTGCAAATATGCGGAAGTTGATCGTTGACATGCACAATAACCGTATCGGCAACGTGTACCAGCGAATCAAAATCACTTGGAGACAGACTCAAGTTGAAGTATCCTTCTTCGTCCATGGGTCTTGCAAGGATAAAGCATACATTGGTGCCAAATACATCTCTGACCACAAACAAGTTGTTTCGCAGCTGATAAGACATATTGTCAATGGTTCTGCCTTGTTTCATGGCTGCTCTGTCCGTGCCGCCCATGAAGGTGGATGTGATATGGAATTTGCCTTCGCAATCCATGCCATATAGGCTCAAATTTGTGTTGACGAGGGAGCTTAAAATGTAGACTTCATTCAGCTCATCTTTTCGTCCGTACAATGCTTCAGCCAAGGGAATCGAAAGAGATCCGCCGCCGCCGATAAAAACTCTGTCGCCGTCTTTTACCAACTTAACGGCTTCTTGAAACGTCATTTTCTTGCTTTCATACTCTTGTTTAAAACTCATTTTTCACCTCTATAGTTTTATTATAGACAGCTGCAGATGTGCCGTCTTATTGTTTTGTCATCTAAAACACTATGCGCGCGGTGTGCGAATGCCGTTGAGCACGGGCACTTTGTCGCCGTTGTTTTCAAAGAAATCAATGATATGCTGCACAGCCAATACCTTTTGTTCATAGGAAGCGTGATCCGAGAAGAACGCCGCATGGGGTGTAATAATCACATTGTCCCCCAATTTTACAAACGGGCACGTGGTTAAGTCCGGATATTCCGTCGTAAACACGTCCAAGCCTGCGCCCATGAGTTTGCCTGTCTGCAGTGCGTCAAGCAGTGCTTCTTCATCAATTAAGCCGCCTCTGCCGCAGTTTACCAAATACGGTTTCTTTGCTGCCATCTTTTCAAAGGCTTCTTTATTGATTAATTTTTCCGTTTCTTTGTTCAACAATGCATGCAGTGAAATCATGTCCGATTGTTCGTATATTTCGTCCAACGTTACCAATTGTACATTGAATTGATCTGCAAATTCTTGTTTGATATAGGGGTCATAGGCAATAACTTTACAGCCGCATGCTTGCATACGCGCTGCAACTCTTCGCGCTATGTTTCCAAATCCAACCAAGCCTACCGTTTGGGTGTTCATGCGTTTGATGTTGCCTTTTTCCGCCGTTGCACTCCATACGTGGTTTACTTTGATTGCTGTGTTGTAATTGAGCAGTCTTCTGTTCAACGCCAGCATCAATGCTGCTGTGTGGTCGGCCACTTCGTTTACGCAGTATGTCGGGTTATTGCACACTGCAATACCGTATTTTTTCGCTGCATCCACATCGGCAAAGTTGTAGCCGATAGACAAAATCGAAACAAGCTTCAGTTTGGGCAGCGCCGCAAACACTTTATCGGTAAACAGCTCATAGCCGCTCAATGTGGCATCTGCGTCCTGGCATTTTTCAATCAGATCCTCTTCTGTCGGACAGGCAATCAGCTCCACTTCGGCTTTGCCCGCCAGCATCTCTTTTGCCAAGTTCATCAATTGATCGTCTGCGTACTCTGTTGTAACAATTACTTTATACATCGTTTATCACTCCCCTTTCATTTTTTTGCGGTCTATTTAGTATACCCTTATTATAAATGAAGGCGCTTTTTCTTACAAGTCACAAAAAACCTTATCGGCTGTTTTTCGCATAATTTTTCTTTTTTTTTGCAGATAACTGCACCGTTTTCGCCGAAAAGCAAGAAAGGGCAAATACTTGCCCTTTCTTGTAAGTTCATGTTTGGTAAAAAATATTATTCGCGCGGTGTGCGAATGCCGTTTACTACGGGCACTTTGTCGCCGTTGCCTGTGAAGAAGTTTCTCAGGTTTTGGCAAGCAAACAATTTTTGTTCATAGGAGGCGTGATCCGAGAAGAACGCCGCATGAGGTGTGATAATAAGATTATCACCCAACTTTGTGAAAGGCGAAGCTGCCAGATCCGGATTTTCCGATACAAACACGTCCAGGCCTGCGCCCATGAGTTTGCCTGTCTGCAGTGCGTCAAGCAGTGCATCTTCATCAATTAAGCCGCCTCTGCCGCAGTTTACCAAATACGGTTTCTTTGCTGCCATCTTTTCAAAGGCTTCTTTATTGATTAATTTTTCCGTTTCTTTGTTCAACAATGCATGCAGTGAAATCATGTCCGATTGTTCGTATATTTCGTCCAACGTTACCAATTGTACATTGAATTGATCTGCAAATTCTTGTTTGATATAGGGGTCATAGGCAATAACTTTACAGCCGCATGCTTGCATACGCGCTGCAACTCTTCGCGCTATGTTTCCAAATCCAACCAAGCCTACCGTTTGGGTGTTCATGCGTTTGATGTTGCCTTTTTCCGCCGTTGCACTCCATACGTGGTTTACTTTGATTGCTGTGTTGTAATTGAGCAGTCTTCTGTTCAACGCCAGCATCAATGCTGCTGTGTGGTCGGCCACTTCGTTTACGCAGTATGTCGGGTTATTGCACACTGCAATACCGTATTTTTTCGCTGCTTCTGCATCGATAAAGTTAAAGCCGATCGAAATAACAGATACGAGTTTGAGTTTCGGCAACGCCGCGAATACTTTGTCTGTAAAGGGGTCGTAAATTGCCAATGCAGCATCGGCATCTTTGCATTTTTCGATGAGTTCATCTTCTGTTGCGCCCGGATCCAGAACAACATCTGCAATGTCTCCCAATACTTCGTTTGCAACTTTCATAAATTCATCATCTACGAAGTTTGTGGTTACAACAACTTTCAATTTTGACATAATTTTCCTCTCTCTTTCTGTTTGATTTTTTACCAAACCATTTATTATACTATTATACCATATTCAACTGAAATGGCAAGGCAGGTCCCGTCATTTTTTATGCAATTATTTTAAATTATAAAAAGCATCCATTCCTGCATAGCGAGCGGCATCACCCAACATATCTTCAATGCGAAGCAGCTGGTTATATTTTGCCACTCTGTCTGTTCGGCAAGGTGCACCTGTTTTGATTTGCCCCGCGTTTACGGCAACCACCAAATCCGCTATTGTCGCATCTTCCGTCTCGCCGCTTCTGTGCGAGATCACTGCGGTATAGCCTGCGCGAGCCGCCATTTGAATCGTATCCATCGTTTCGCTCAGCGAGCCGATTTGATTGAGTTTTACCAATACGGAGTTGGCTGTTTTTGTCTCGATTCCTTTTTTGAGACGCTTTGTGTTGGTTACAAACAAGTCGTCTCCAACAATTTGAATTTTGCCGCCCAATTTTTCGGTCATCATTTTCCAGCCGTCCCAGTCTTCTTCTGCCAGGCCGTCTTCAATGGAAATGATGGGATATTTTTCGATGAGCTCTGCATAATACTCAACCATTTGCGCACTTGTGAGCACCTTGTCTTCACCGGCCAAATAATAGGTCTGTTTTTCTTCGTCATACATCTCTGTGGCAGCGACATCCAGTGCAAACAAAATGTCTTTTCCGGGGGTGTATCCCGCACTTTTTACCGCTTGTTCAATGATTTTCAGCGCTTCTTCATTGGATTTTAAATCCGGCGCAAATCCCCCTTCGTCGCCCACTGATGTGGAAAGACCTTGCTGCTGCAATACTTTTTTCAAGTGGTGATAAATTTCCGCACAGATACGCAAAGCTTCTTTAAAGCTGGCTGCGCCCACGGGCATAATCATAAATTCCTGAATATCCACATTGTTATCTGCGTGTTCCCCGCCGTTTAAAATGTTCATCATCGGCACGGGAAGCGTTTTTGCGTTTACGCCGCCCAAATATTGATACAAAGGAATATCCAGCGCCTCAGCAGCCGCTTTTGCCGCTGCCAGCGACACTGCCAAAATGGCATTGGCACCCAGTTTCTCCTTGTTTTCCGTTTGGTCCAATGCCAACATAACATTGTCCAAAATCACTTGTTCCGTGGCGTCATAGCCCACCAATGCATCGGCAATGATATTATTGACATTTGCCACAGCATTGGCAACGCCTTTGCCCAAATAACGCCCTTTATCACCGTCGCGCAGCTCCACCGCCTCAAATGCGCCCGTCGAGGCGCCGCTGGGTACGGCCGCTCTGCCCACAACACCGCATTCGAGCACCACTTCCGCTTCCACGGTGGGATTTCCCCTCGAATCCAATATCTCCCTTGCATAAATATCATAGATTGTTGTCATATGTTCCTCCTGTTTATTTTATTATCAAACTTTCTCCCGTCATTTCTTCGGGTTGAGGTATTTTCATCAATTCCAATATGGTCGGTGCAATGTCGCTCAATCGTCCGTTTTTGAGCCGCAAATTGTTTTCAGGGGTAATCAGCGTCAAAAACACATCACAAGCCGTATGCGCGGTAAAGGCGATATGCTCTATATTGCATACCATTTTTTCCACATTGCCGTGATCCGATGTAATGAGCACATCATATCCGTTTTCAATGGCAACGGGCACCACTTTGCCCACCGCCTGATCCACCGTCTCCACCGCACACACCGCGGCTTCAAATACGCCCGTGTGTCCAACCATGTCACAATTGGCATAATTGAGTGCGATAAAATCATAGTTCTTTTCTTTGATTTTTTGAATAAGGCTTTCCGTGACGCTCACCGCACTCATCTCAGGCTGCAGGTCATAGGTGGCCACCTTGGGCGAAGGAATCAAAATCCTGTCTTCTCCCTCGTTGGTCGCCTCTACACCGCCGTTGAAAAAATACGTGACATGGGCATATTTTTCCGTCTCGGCAATGCGCAGCTGTTTGGCGCCGTTCCTGCTGAGCACTTCGCCCAGTGTGTTGGCAAGTACCTGCGGCGCAAAAGCCACATGCACGTTTTGAAAACTTGCGTCATATTGTGTCATACACACAAAATAAAGCCCCAAGTCTTTTGTCGTAAAAGCACTGAAGTCTTTTTCTGCCAATGCGTCGGTCAATTCCCGTGCACGATCCGGTCTGAAATTATAAAAGATTACCGAATCCTTTTCGCCTATCAAGGCGGCGGGCTTTCCGTTAGTGCCAATTAACACCGGAGGAATAAACTCATCGGTTTGGTTGCGTCCGTAGGCTTTTTCAACAGCGATTTGGGCGCTTTCTTCCACCTCGCCCAGCCCTGTGACCATTGCATCATAGGCTGTTTTTACACGCTCGTAGCGCTTGTCTCGATCCATGGCATAATAGCGCCCCGATACGGAAACGATTTTACCTATGCCGATTTGATTTATATATTGCTGCAATGCACGAATATAGCCCAGTCCGCTTTGCGGCGGCGTATCCCTGCCATCGGTGAAGCAGTGAATATAGACCTGCGCCAATCCATCGTCTTTTGCCATTTTCAACAATGCTTTCAAATGATCGATATGGCTGTGCACGCCCCCATCGCCCAAAAGCCCCATCACATGAAGATTTGAATGGTTTTTGCGCACATTGTCCATAGCGCCCAACAGCACAGGATTTTGAAAAAACGTACCGTCACCGATTGATTTGGTAATGCGCGTTAAATCCTGGTAGACGATTCTGCCTGCGCCAATGTTTAGGTGCCCCACTTCGCTGTTGCCCATCTGCCCCGCGGGCAGACCCACATCTTCGCCGCTGGACTTAATGGCAACCAGCGGATAGGTTTCAAATATATGCGTCAAATTTGGCGTTTTTGCGCCTTTAACTGCATTGCCTTCCACCTCAGAAGACAGTGCAAAGCCGTCCAAAATCATCAACAGCACCTTTTGTTTGAGGCTATTTTTCATAATGCACAATCTCCGCAAAGGCCTCTTTCAGGCTTGCTCCACCCACCAGCGCACCGTCGATATCCGACATTTGCATCAGCCCGCCGATGTTTTTTTCATTGACGCTGCCGCCATATAATATGCTGATTTCTTCAGCGGCCTTGCCGTATTTTTCTTTCAGGGTTTCTCGAATAAAGGCACAAACTTCATTGGCTTGTTCATCCGTCGCCGTTTTGCCCGTGCCAATGGCCCAAACGGGTTCATAGGCCACCACCACTTTTGTCGCATCTTCTTTAGAAATCGACTCAAAAGCCTTTTGAATTTGCGCTGCAATCACTCTTTCGGTGATGTTTTCTTCGCGTTGGTCAAGGCTCTCACCCACACAGCATATCGGAATGATGCTTGACGACAACGCTTTTATCAATTTTTTGTTTACATCTTCATCGGTTTCGTTGTTATACATGCGCCGCTCCGAGTGCCCGATAATGACATAATCCACACCGACCTCACACAGCATCGGCGCCGAAATCTCTCCCGTATAAGCGCCGCTGTCCAAATAGTGCATATTTTGCGCACCGATTGCAATATCGCTTCCCGCCACACAACCCAGCGCAGTGTCTATGGCCAAATACGGTACGCAAATGACAACCTTTGCAGCCGCATTTTCAAGGCGAGGTTTCAGTTCGTCTAAAAATGTTTTTGTTTCCTTTGCCGTCATATTCATTTTCCAATTGCCGGCAATAATTTTTTTTCTCAAATTAACACCTACTTTTCACTCATTGCTGCAATTCCCGGCAGCTCAATGCCTTCCAAATATTCCAACGTGGCACCGCCACCGGTGGAAATATGCGAAATGCGCGATTCAAATCCCAGTTTTTTCACTGCCGCCGCCGAATCACCGCCGCCCACAATGCTGTACGCACCGCTTTCGGCAATGGCATTGGCTACCTGTATCGTGCCTTGTGCAAAATGCTCAAATTCAAACACACCCATAGGACCGTTCCAAATAACGGTTTTGGCATTTTTTAACTCCGCGGCAAAACGCGCAACGGTCTCTTCTCCGATATCCATGCCCATTTCATCGTCTTGCACTTCATCTATTTTGCGCACAGCAAATTCGCTTGTGTCTTCAAATACTTTCGTGGTTTTTATATCCAGCGGCAGTAAAAATTTTATTTTTGCTTCTTTTGCTTCCTGCATCAGTTCTCTTGCCAAGTCCAACTTGTCTTCTTCAACCAAAGACTTGCCCATGTTGTAGCCCTGCGCGCTTAAAAAGGTATAGGCCATGGCACCGCCGATTAAGATGGTATCCACCTTTTGAATCAAGTTTTTAACCACGCCGATTTTGTCGCTGACTTTGGCGCCGCCAAGCACCGCCACAAAAGGTCTTTGAGGATTGTCAAATACCTTGGACAACATGCTCACTTCTTTTTCCATCAACAGTCCCAACACGCCTTCCAAATAAGCACATACCCCCACGTTGGACGAATGCGCGCGATGGGCCGTGCCAAATGCGTCATTTACAAAAACATCTCCATAGGCTGCCAACTGTTTGGCAAAATCCCCGGCGTTTTTTGTCTCCTCAGGTCTAAATCTCGTATTCTGCAACAACAACACTCTGTCTTTGGAGGCTTTAAACTGTTTTACAATCTCATTTGCTTTTTTCCCCGTTACTTCGTCGTCATCGGCAAAAACCACATTTTCACTTAACAATTCCGACAGTTTTTCCGCCACGGGCTTTAACGAAAACTGCGGATCGGCCCCGTCCTTCGGTCTGCCCAAATGCGAGCAGAGAATCACTTTTCCGCCGTCGTCCAAAATATATTGAATCGTGGGCAAACTCGCCGTAATGCGCTTGTCGCTGGTAATGACGCCCTCTTCCATCGGCACATTATAGTCCACGCGCACCAGCGCGGTTTTGCCCTGAAAAGACATATCTCGAATCGTCTTTTTGTTCATAATTTTCTCCATGCAAAAAAGGAAGTTCAATAGTGACTATTTTCCCTTCCTTGTTTGTTTCGTTTTATTTATTCTGATTGCCTACATATTTTGCCAAGCGCACGAGTTGGGAGGTATATCCCATTTCATTGTCATACCAAACAAGCACCTTCACCAGTTGTTTTCCGTCCACTTCCAGCACGCTTGTTGCCTTTGCGTCAAAGACCCCTCCGGCTTGCACGCCGATAACGTCGGAGGAAACAATTTCTTCTTCTGTGTAGTGCAGTGTTTCGTTGGCTGCTGCTTTTATCACCGCATTAATTTCTTCTGCCGTGACATTTTTCTTCAATTCAACCACCAAATCCACCAGCGAGCCGGTGATGGTGGGAACACGCAGCGCAATGCCGTCTAATTTTCCTGCCAGTGCGGGAATAACTTTGCCCACGGCTGATGCCGCACCGGTTGTTGTGGGAACAATGTTGGCCGCCGCCGCTCTTGCTCTGCGAAAATCTTTCGGATGCGAATTGTCCAAAAGACGTTGGTCAGATGTGTAGGCATGCACGGTGCTCATTAAACCTTTTTCGATTCCAAAGGCATCATCGAGCACTTTGGCCACGGGAGCCAGGCAGTTTGTTGTGCAGCTGGCACCGCTGATAACTTCTTCGCTTCCGTCAAGAATATCGTGGTTGATGTTATATACAATGGTTTTTACATCGCCCTTTGCCGGCGCAGAAACCAAAACTTTTTTTGCTCCAGCACTAATATGCTCATAGGCACCCTCGTAGGTGTTGTGTTTTCCCGTGGATTCGATAACCACGTCTGCACCTGCCTCACCCCAGGGAATTTTTGTTGCATCGGTTTCCGTGTAAACTCTGATTTTTTTATCATCAACAATCAGATACGTTCCGTCATAGCTGACTTCTTTATCATATTTTCCTTGTGCCGTATCATATTTTAATAGATACGCAATGGTGTTGGTTGTCCTTGTGTTAATGGCAACCACTTCAAAGTCTTCATTGTCGAACATGAGTCGAAAGGCCAACCTTCCTATTCTTCCAAATCCGTTGATTCCAACTTTTACAGGCATTTTGCATCCTCCTTCGTTTATCTGCTTTTTGTAGATTTTCTTTTATCTATTATACTCTTTTCAAGCGCGATATGCAAAGCGTTTACACAGATGTGTGATTATTTTTTAAATGCTTTTCCGTCAAAAATGCTCAAATCAAAATTTGTATACCCTGCCTCATCGGTGGGAACAACGATTTCCGAATTGGTAAACATGATTTTGACCGCCTCCATCTTGTCTTTGACTTCTTTGGGCACACTGTTGTTTAAAGAAAAATCAAAGGCATCCTGGGCTATGCCCACATAGCGACTCTCGGTGTTAATTCCGCCCATTTCCGCCCCTTCGCCGCCTTTGGCAGCCTCGATGGCGGCATTGATAATGTATTCCACGCTACTCTTGTATTTTTTGCTCGTTTCATTAATCAACGCCTTGTTTGTCTGATCATATTTATAAATATTCGAATTAATCACGAACATGTCATTTTCATTCGCATAATCAATCACTGCGGAAGTCGGCGCTGTCGCGCAGGAATAAATGACATCTGCACCGCCATTTTTCAACTGTTCTGCTGCTGCAGTGCCTGTTGCCAAATCCGTATAAGAAGAGGTGTAGACAATCTCTACTGCAATGTTTGGATCCACTGCTTTAATGCCCAGCAAAAACCCGTATAGATAAGGCATATTTTGCCCTTCAAAGGAAGAGACAAATCCGACTTTGTTTGTCTTTGTCATCAATGCAGCCAACACGCCGTTGTAAAAAGAGCTTTCCTCTTCCCGAAACACGATCGAAAGCACATTATCCTTGCTCACAGGTTGATCAATAGTCACAAAAAGCTGTTTGGGATAATCCTTTGCCACATTGTCAACCGCCTTGCTTGTGGCGTATCCCACGGTTAATATCACGTCATATTTTTGGCTCTCCGCAAGCTCTCTCAAGTTTGCGCTATATAGCTCTTTGTCTTTGCCTTCCCGGTAAGTCGGCACAATGCCCGCACTTTCTTTTAAGCCTTCCAGTGCATCTCTGATTTGTTTGTTGGTGGTATCTTCTCCGGAAAATCCGTTGCTGTCCGTTAAAAACACAACGTTTACTTCTTTTGCTTCCGGTGCTTTTGTTGTACATGCCGCAAAACACGTCAAAACCAGACACATGCAAAGCAGCACGGCAATTGCTCTTTTCATAGGTTCACCTTTATTTCATATCAACTGTTGATTTTTTATTCGTACCTATCATACAACATGTTCAATTTTTTTTAAAGTAGTTTGTCGATTTCAATTTCATTCCCGTTTACCTCTCGCAAAGCTTTTTTCGAAAAAAATCAATGTTTATTTGACTTAACATGTTTTCTTTGCTTTGATGATTTTTCATTCTTAAAATCTCAAAGCCCGCAGCAAAAACGTTTTTTGAATAATGACGTTATTGCTGCGGGCTTTTAGACAATTCAACGCAGATTCATGGATGATTGTTTTATTGCGCGTCCTTCATCAGCGGTGTCTTTATATTTTTGCAACCGCTTGTGCACCCCGCGCAACCGCCGCAACAACCCCCTCGATTATCTTTGCGTTTTTTTATTTCCAAAACCACAATGGCCACAAACACCACCCCCACCAAGGCTGCAATGACAATGGTGGAAAGATTTTCAATAATACTTTGCCACATAATTCTTCCTCCTTATTTCAGTGAAACCGCAAGGGCAAAATTTTCGGTGGTGTGTTTATTTTTTCGAAACAGCAACCACAACATGGTTGCCAGCACCGCAAAGGCAAATATCGTAGCCCCACCCCAAACGCCCCTTGTAATCAGCATGCCGAATTGGTAGACCATCAATGACACGGCATAGGCAAATAGCGTCACGTAGCCAATGGCGCCCCAGGTCCATTTTGCGCTGTTCATCTCTCGCTTAATGGCGCCTATAGCAGCAAAACAAGGTGCACAAAGCAAGTTAAAAAGCATAAAGCTGTATGCGGTGAGCGCTGTGTAGTCCGAGGCCAGCGCACTCCAAATTTCGGCGCCGTTTTCGGCCACCTCCGCCACGCCATACAACACGCCAAAGGTGCCCACAACATTTTCTTTGGCAATAAGGCCCGTAAAAGTGGCAACCGCAGCCTTCCAGTCGCCAAAACCCAAAGGCTTAAAGAGAAAAGCCACTCCGTTGCCAATAGCGGCAAGCAAGCTTGTGTTGTTGTCCTCCACCATTTTCAGCGTGCCCGATTCGATTCCAAAGCTTTGCAAAAACCACAACACAACAGCAGAAGCCAAAATAACGGTGCCCGCACGCTTAATGAAACTCCAACCCCTCTCCCAGGTCGCACGCAGCACATTGCTCAAGGCAGGTCCGTGATAGGCGGGCAGCTCCATGACAAAGGGAGCCGGCCGGCCCGAAAAAGCTTTGGTTTTTTTCAAAATTACACCGGATACCAAAATTGCCGCTACGCCGATAAAGTAGGCCGATACAGCCACCAGGCCGCTGCCGCCAAACAATGCGCCTGCAAACAGCGCAATGATGGGCATTTTTGCGCCGCAGGGCACAAAACTCGTGGTCATTATCGTCATTTTGCGATCCCGTTCATTTTCAATGGTTCGGGATGCCATGATGCCGGGCACGCTGCACCCCGAGCCGATCAGCATCGGAATAAAACTTTTGCCCGAAAGTCCGAATTTTCGAAAAATACGGTCCATGATAAAGGCAACCCTTGCCATGTATCCGATATCTTCCAAAATCGATAACATCAAAAACAAAATCAACATTTGCGGCACAAACCCTATCACCGCTCCTACCCCGCCGATGATGCCGTCAACCACAAGGCCAATTAGCCATGCCGCAACACCCGCCGCCTCCATCCATGTGCGCGCACTGCCCGAAACCACTTGTGCAAACAGTGTTTCGTTTGTCCATTCTGTTATCCACGCACCTACCGAGCCGATAGACACATAATAAACCACAAACATCACCGCCGCAAAAATAGGCAGTGCCAGAAAACGGTTTGTCACAACGCGGTCAATTTTATCCGATAAGGATAAGCTGAATTTCGGTGCCTTCTTTTTTACGGCCGCCTCCATCACATCAGCGATATAGCCATAGCGCTGATTGGTGATGATGCTTTGGGCATCGTCGTCCATTTCTTTTTCACAATCCGCAATATGCGCCTCTAAATGCCCGAAAAGATTTTCTTCCGAAACAAACTGATTTAGAATTTGCTCATCTCTTTCAAAAATTTTAATGGCATACCACCTTAGTTCTCTTTGCTGAACGATATCCGAGATCGATTCCTCAATATGCGCAACGGCGTGCTCAACGCTGCCCATAAACACATGCAACGGCTCTTTTGTCTCTTTTGACAACGCCGCCGCAATGGCTTTGTCAATTAAATTTTCTATTCCCTCTCCCTTCAATGCGCTGATTTCCACCACCTCGCACCCCAAAGCTTTGCTCATTTTTTTTAAATCAATTTCATCCTTTTGTTTTCTGACAACATCAATCATATTCAAAGCAACGACAACCGGTATACCCAGTTCTGTCAGCTGCGTGGTTAAATACAAATTTCTTTCGATGTTGGTCGCATCCACAATATTAATAATTGCATCGGGTTTTTCTTCCAATAAATATTTTCTCGCAATCATCTCTTCCGGCGAGTAAGGCGAAAGCGAATAAATGCCCGGTAAATCTTGAATGATGATATTTTTATTGTCTTTCAACTTTCCTTCTTTTTTCTCCACCGTCACTCCGGGCCAGTTGCCGACATATTGGTTGGAACCTGTCAAGCGGTTAAACAGTGTGGTTTTTCCGCTGTTGGGGTTGCCCGCAAGGGCAATGTTTATTTTCATGTCTCCTCCTTTTAGTTAGTTTTGTCTAACTTTTTGCGTAAAAAAATTATTCTATTTCGATCAGTTCGGCATCAGCTTTGCGCAAAGACAACTCATAGCCGCGCAAATTCAGCTCCAGCGGATCCCCCAAGGGCGCCGATTTGCGCACATAGATGTCAACACCTTTCGTAATACCCATGTCCATAATGCGGCGCTTTAAGGCGCCGGCGCCGCTCAGCTTTTCCACCCGCACCACATCGCCGGGCTGTACGT